>NZ_JBEYYC010000016.1:0-186112 GCF_040645355.1 Streptomyces sp. NPDC046805
TGCCTAGCGGGGGGAGGCGGTCGGGTCCGGGGAGCCGGTGCAGGGGGCCGGGGTGCGGGGCCCAGTCGCGGGCGGGGTCCTGGGGGTTGCGGGGGGGCGGGGGCCCCGCCCCGGACCCCACCCGCGGCAACCCGCGCACGACCGGCCCCGGAGCGGGGAACGGGCCGTAAGGTTAGACATATGAACGATCGCATGGTGTGGATCGACTGCGAGATGACCGGCCTCTCGCTGTCGAACGACGCGCTCATCGAGGTGGCCGCGCTGGTCACCGACTCCGAGCTGAACGTACTCGGCGAGGGGGTGGACATCGTCATCCGCCCTCCGGACTCGGCGCTGGAGACGATGCCGGAGGTGGTGCGCCAGATGCACACCACGTCCGGTCTGCTCGACGAGCTGGCCGGCGGCACGACGCTGGCCGACGCGGAGGAGCAGGTCCTGGCGTATGTGCGCGAGCACGTGAAGGAACCCGGCAAGGCCCCCCTGTGCGGCAACTCCGTCGGCACCGACCGCGGCTTCCTGCTGCGGGACATGCCGAAGGTCGAGGAGTTCCTGCACTACCGGATCGTGGACGTCTCCAGCATCAAGGAGCTCGCCCGCCGCTGGTACCCGCGGGCGTACTTCAACAGCCCGGAGAAGAACGGCAACCATCGCGCCCTCGCCGACATCCGTGAGTCGATCGCCGAGCTGAGGTACTACCGCGAGGCCGTCTTCGTGCCGCAGCCCGGCCCGGACTCCGACACGGCCAAGGCGATCGCCGCCAAGCACGTCCTGCCCGCGCCGTCCGCACCGTCCGCGCCGAGCGCGCAGTAGGCGCCGTAGGCGTCCACGGGGTCCGGAAGGGGCCGCCGCGAAAGCCGTGCGCGAGCACCCCTTCGGACCCTGTACACTTTTTCTCGGCCGGTCGGGGAAACCGAAGAGTCCAACCGCCGGTCATGGTGGGTGTAGCTCAGCTGGTAGAGCACCTGGTTGTGGTCCAGGATGCCGCGGGTTCGAGTCCCGTCACTCACCCTGAGTGATCAGCCGGTGACTCCGTCGAAAGACGGGGCACCGGCTGATTCGTTTTCCCCCGCGCGTTTCCCCGCGTGTCCCCTGCGCGGCACGGGTCACGACGACGCCCGCACCACCAGTTCCGTGGGCAGCACCACATGCCGGCGTTCCAGGTCCCGGGACGCGGCCGGGCGGCGGTCGGCGATCTCGGTCAGCAGCAGGCCGAGCATCGTGCGGCCCATCTCCTCGATCGGCTGGCGGACGCTGGTGAGGGGCGGGTGCAGGTGACGGGCGATGGCCGAGTCGTCGTAGCCGACCAGGGCCACGTCCTCGGGGATACGGCGGCCCGCCTCGCGCAGCACCTGGCGGGCGCCGGCCGCGGTGACGTCCGAGCCGGCGAAGACCGCGTCCAGGTCCGGGGCCCGGCCGAGAAGTGCCGCCATCGCGCGACGGCCGCCCTCCTCGGTGAAGTCACCGGGTTCGACGAGGAGTTCGTCCACCGGGCGGCCCGCGTCGCGCAGGGCGTCGCGGTAGCCGTCGACGCGCCGCTGGGCGCCGTACACATCCGGGCGGCCCGTGATGTGGGCGATCCTGCGCCGTCCGCGGGTGAGCAGGTGCCCGACGGCCGCGCGGGCACCGCCGTAGTTGTCGGAGTCCACCGAGGTGAGGGCCTCCGCCGCCGAGCGCGGGCCGCTGATCACCGCCGGGATCTCCAGCTGGGCCAGCAGGTCGGGCAGCGGGTCGTCCGCGTGCACGGACACCAGGAGGACGCCGTCGACGCGGTGCGCGGCCAGGTACTCGGCGAGGCGCCGGCGTTCACGGTCGCTGCCCGCGAAGGTCAGCAGCAACTGCATCTCGGTGTCGGCCAGTTCGGCGCCGACGCCGCGCAGGATGTCCGAGAAGTACGGCTCGGCGAAGAACCGGGTCTCCGGCTCGGGGACGACGAGGGCGATGGCGTCCGTGCGGTTGGCGGCCAGGGCGCGGGCCGCGGTGTTGGGGACGTAGCCGAGTTCCGCCACCGCCGCCTCGACGGCCGCGCGGGTGGCGTCGCTGACGCGGGGCGAGCCGTTGATCACCCGCGAGACGGTGCCCCGGCCCACACCGGCCCGGGCGGCGACCTCCTCCAGCGTGGGCCGGCGGCCGCTGCGGCCCCGCGTTCCCTGGCTTGCCATGGGTTCCGCCTCCCTCGACACGATCATCCGGCCGACCTGGAATGTAACAGTGCCATTCGCCGGGGCGGCGGGCTCGGACGGGTCCGTCAACGATCCGACCACTGAAGGCGGTTGCCGCTGTCCGGTCCCTTGACACCCCCGGGCCGACCGGCGACTCTTCAACACATCACAAGTGGGAGCGCTCCCAAGGTACCTGACACCTACACATCCCGCACGGCACGTCAGGCAACAGGAGGACGCAATGCGCACGAGTACCCGCCGGTCCCGCCGGCTGGTGGCCCTCGCGGCCGTCGCCGCACTGACCACGGGAGTGCTGGCCGGCTGCGCCAAGGACGCGGACGACGGCTCGTCGGACGCGAACGGCGGCGGCACGGGCCACGGCAGGACCACGCTGACCATCGGGACCTTCGGCGTCTTCGGCTACAAGCAGGCCGGTCTCTACGACGCGTACATGAAGCTCCACCCCGACATCAGCATCAAGGAGAACGTCACCACACGGACCGACGTCTACTGGCCGAAGGTCCTCACGCGCCTCCAGGCCGGTTCCGGCACCGACGACATCCAGGCGATCGAGGTCGGCAACATCACCGAGGCCGTGCAGACGCAGGCCGACAAGTTCGTGGACCTCGGCAAGGAGGTCGACAAGTCCCAGTGGCTGGACTGGAAGCTGGCGCAGGCCACCACCAAGGACGGCAGGACGATCGGGCTCGGGACCGACATCGGGCCGATGGCGATCTGCTACCGCAAGGACCTGTTCCGCAAGGCCGGGCTGCCCACCGACCGGACCGAGCTCGCCGCGCGCTGGAAGGGCGACTGGGCCAAGTACGTCGACGTCGGCAAGCAATACATGAAGAAGGCGCCGAAGGGCACCAAGTTCGTGGACTCGGCCTCCTCCGTCTACAACGCGGCGGTGGGCGGCGCGAGCGAGCGGTACTACGACAAGGGCGGCAACGTCGTCTGGGACAGGTCCGAGGGTGTGAAGAAGGCCTGGGACGCCGCCATGAGCGTCGCGAGCAGCAACATGTCGGCGAAGCTGAAGCAGTTCGATCCGACCTGGGATCAAGGCTTCGCCAACGGCACCTTCGCCTCCCTTGCCTGCCCGGCCTGGATGATCGGCTACATCGAGCAGAAGTCCGGTGACTCCGGCAAGGGCAAGTGGGACGTGGCGGCGGCGCCGGCGGCGTCCAACTGGGGTGGTTCCTTCCTCGGTGTGCCGACCGCGACCAAGCACCGGAAGGAGGCCGTCGCGCTGGCCAAGTGGCTGACCGCGCCCGAGCAGCAGGCGAAGGTCTTCGCCAAGCAGGCCAGCTTCCCGTCCGCCCCGTCGGCGTACACGAACCTGAAGCCGCAGGCCGACACCACCGCGTACTTCTCCGACGCGCCGCTCACCCAGATCTTCTCCGACTCGGCGAAGACCATCCCCGCGCAGCCCCTCGGCCCCAAGGACAAGCCGATCGACAACGCGATCAGCGACATCGGCATCCTCCAGGTCGAGCAGAAGGGCAAGTCCCCGGCGCAGGGCTGGGACGCGGCGTCCAAGGAGATCAAGGACGTGCTCGGCCAGTGAGCAGCTCAAAAGAGGCTCTCGCGCACTCCGTGCCGAGCGCCGAGGCCGCGCCCGGCACCCCGCCGGGCGCGGTCCGGGCCGCACACGGTCGCGGTGGGCCGGCGGGCGCCGACTCCTGGCGCAGCCGGCTGTACCGCTGGGACACGAAGGCGACGCCGTACGTCTTCATCGCCCCCTTCTTCCTCCTGTTCGGGGCCTTCTCGCTGGTTCCACTGCTGTACACGGCCTGGTACTCGCTGCACGACGTGCAGCTGTCCGCGCTGGACCACCAGGCCTGGGCGGGCCTGGGCCACTACCGCAACCTGCTGTCCTCGGACTTCTTCTGGAACGCCCTGCAAAACACGTTCACCATCGGCCTGATCTCGACCGTGCCCCAGCTGATGGCGGCGATCTGGCTGGCGCACCTGCTGAACTTCCGGCTGCGCGGCTCGACCGCCTGGCGGGTCGTGATGCTCACCCCGTACGCCACCTCGGTCGCGGCCGCGACCCTCGTCTTCACGCTGCTGTACTCCTGGGACGGCGGCCTGGTGAACTGGCTGCTGCACTTCGCCGGGGTCGGCCCGGTCAACTGGCGTGAGGCGGACTGGGGTTCGCAGTTCGCGGTGTCGTCCATCGTGATCTGGCGGTGGACCGGCTACAACGCGCTGATCTATCTGGCCGCGATGCAGGCGATCCCGGCCGATCTGTACGAGTCGGCGGCAATCGACGGCGCGAACCGCTGGCAGCAGTTCCGCCATGTGACGGTCCCGCAGCTGCGTCCGACGATCCTGTTCACCGTCGTCGTCTCCACCATCGGCGCCACCCAGCTCTTCGGTGAGCCGCTGCTGTTCGGCGGGGTCAGCGGCTCCAAGGGCGGCTCCGAGCACCAGTACCAGACGCTCGGCCTGTACATGTACGACCAGGGCTGGATCATCGGCAACCTCGGCAAGGCCTCCGCCATCGCCTGGTCGATGTTCCTGATCCTGCTGATCGTGGCCGTGATCAACCTGCTGCTCACCCGACGGCTGAGGAAGTCCCATGACGACCGGTGAACTGACGTTTCCGCAGCCCCAGGTGAGGCGCCCCAGGGCGAGGGGCGCGGGCAGACAGTTGCACGCGGGGCCCGTGACGTACGCCGTCCTGACGGTCTTCGCGCTCCTGTCGCTGGCGCCGCTGGTGTGGACGGCGGTGGCGGCCTCCCGTACCGACCGGCGACTCGCGCAGACCCCGCCGCCGCTGTGGTTCGGCGGAAACCTGTTCAGGAACATGCAGTCCGCGTGGGACCAGGCCGGTCTCGGCACCGCCCTGTTCAACTCCGTGTTCGTGGCGGGCACGATCACGGTCAGTACGGTGCTGTTCTCCACGCTGGCCGGGTTCGCCTTCGCCAAGCTGCGGTTCCGGTTCTCCGGTCTCCTCCTGCTGCTGACCATCGGCACGATGATGATCCCGCCGCAACTGGCCGTCGTACCGCTGTACTTGTGGATGTCGGACCTGGGCTGGTCGAACGAGCTGCAGACGGTGATCCTGCCGAGCCTGGCGACCGCGTTCGGCACGTTCTTCATGCGCCAGTACCTGGTGCGGGCGCTGCCGAGCGAACTCGTCGAGGCGGCCCGGGTGGACGGGGCGGGCAGTCTGCGGACCGTGTGGCACGTGGTGTTCCCGGCGGCGCGGCCCGCGATGGCGGTGCTCGGCCTGCTGACCTTCGTGTTCGCCTGGAACGACTTCCTGTGGCCGATCATCGCCCTCAATCAGCAGAACCCGACCGTGCAGGTCGCGCTCAACTCGCTCGGCACCGGCTACGTACCCGACCAGGCGGTGATCATGGCGGGTGCGCTGCTCGGCACGCTGCCGCTGCTCGTCGCCTTCCTCCTGTTCGGCAAGCAGATCGTGGGCGGGATCATGCAGGGCGCGATCAAGGGCTGAGCCAAGAACTGAGCCACTCCCCTCACTCCCTCACCGTCGACCTCCCCTGGGAGCGCTTCCATGCCTGAGCCCGTGACGTCCGTGACCTTTCCGCCCGCCTTCCTCTGGGGCGCCGCGACCTCCGCGTACCAGATCGAGGGGGCGGTGCGAGAGGGCGGCCGCACCCCGTCGATCTGGGACACCTTCAGCCGTACGCCGGGCAGGACGGCCGGCGGCGACACCGGTGACATCGCCGTCGACCACTACCACCGCTACCGCGAGGACGTGGCGCTGATGGCGGAGCTGGGCCTGAACGCCTACCGGTTCTCGGTCTCCTGGCCGCGCGTGCAGCCCACCGGCCGGGGCCCGGCCGTGCAGGTGGGCCTGGACTTCTACCGCCGCCTGGTGGACGAACTGCTGGAGCACGGCATCAGGCCGGCGATCACCCTCTACCACTGGGACCTGCCGCAGGAGCTCGAGGACGCGGGTGGCTGGCCCGAGCGCGACACGGCGCTGCGCTTCGCGGAGTACGCGCGGATCGTGGGCGAGGCGCTGGGCGACCGGGTGGAGCAGTGGATCACGCTCAACGAGCCGTGGTGCAGCGCGTTCCTGGGCTACGGCTCCGGTGTGCACGCGCCGGGGCGCACCGAACCGGAGGCCTCCCTGCGGGCCGCGCACCACCTGAACCTGGCGCACGGGCTGGGCACATCGGCCCTCCGCTCGGTGATGCCGGCCCGCAACACGGTCGCGGTGAGCCTCAACTCGGCGGTGGTGCGCGCGGTGTCGTCCGATCCCGCCGACCTGGCGGCGGCCGCACGCATCGACGACCTGGCCAACGGCGTCTTCCACGGTCCGATGCTGCACGGCACGTACCCGCAGACACTGCTCGCGGCGACGTCGTCGGTCACCGACTGGTCGTACGTCCGCGACGGCGACCTCAGGGCGGTGAACCAGCCGCTGGACGCGCTGGGCCTCAACTACTACACGCCGACGCTGGTTTCGGCGGCGGGCGCGGACACGACCGCGCCGCGGGCGGACGGTCACGGGGCGAGCGCCCACTCCCCCTGGCCGGGCGCGGCGGACGTGGCCTTCCACCAGACGCCCGGCGAGCGCACGGAGATGGGCTGGACGGTCGACCCGACGGGCCTGCACGAGCTGCTGATGCGCTACACGCGACAGGCGCCGGGCCTGCCGCTGTACGTGACCGAGAACGGCGCGGCGTACGACGACAAGCCGGACCCGGACGGCCACGTGCACGACCCGGACCGCATCGCCTACCTGCACGGCCATCTGTCGGCGGTCCGCAGGGCCCTCACCGACGGCGCCGACGTGCGCGGCTACTACCTGTGGTCGCTGCTGGACAACTTCGAGTGGGCGTACGGCTACGGCAAGCGCTTCGGCGCGGTGTACGTCGACTACGCGACCCAGGAACGGACACCGAAGTCGAGCGCACGGTGGTACGCGGAGGCAGCACGGTCGGGGGCGCTTCCTCCGGTCACGGGGCGGTAGCAGGGGAGGCCGCTGCGGGTCAGCCGAAGGTGCCGAACGTCTTCGAGAAGGCTATCGCCTTGTCGCTGCCAGTGATCCTGCGCCGGTGCGCGGGGGAGAGACCGATCGAGGTCGCCACGGCGTCGGGGTCAGCTCGCGGCCAACCGCCCGCGCCGCCACCGGACCGCGCCGCGGTGCCCCTTGCGCACGGGCTCCCGGCGGTCCAGCTGGATCCACAGGCGCACCTCGGTGCCGCCCAGCACCGACGAGCCGATCCGCACGTCGCCTCCCGTCGACTCCGCGAGCCGGCGCACGATGTCCAGCCCGAGGCCGGTCGAGCCGTCGCTGCCGGAGCCGCGGCCGCGGGCCATCGCCGTGTCCGGGTCGGGTATGCCGGGGCCGGCGTCCGAGACCAGCACGATCACCGCGTCCTCCGCGTTGTGCACGTCGACCGCGAAGGCCGTGCCCTCGGCGGTGTGCCGGAAGACGTTGCCGAGCAGGGCGTCGAGCGTGGCGGCCAGGTCGGCGCGGGCCACGGGTATGCGCACCGGGCGGTCCGCCCCGGCCACCCGCCACTTGCGGCCCTCGTCCTCCGCGAGCGCGGACCAGAACCCCATGCGCTCCCGGACGACTTCGGCCACGTCGCATCCGGCGCCGGGACCCTGGGCCGCGGTCTGCGGCTTGGCCTCCCGCGCGGTGCGGATGATCGTGTCGACCTCGCGCTCCAACTGGGCGACCGCGGCCCGGGTCTGCTCGGCGGCGGGCCCCTCGCCGAGCGACGCCGTGTTCAGGCGGAGCACGGTCAGCGGGGTGCGCAGGCGGTGGGACAGGTCCGCCGCCAGCTCCCGTTCGTTCGCCAGGAGTTGGACGACCTGGTCCGCCATGGAGTTGAACGCTATCGCGGCCAGTCGCAGTTCGTTCGGCCCCTCCTCGGGCACCCGCGCCCCGAGCCTGCCCTCCCCCAGTTCGTGCGCGCCCTCGACCAGCCGCTGGGCGGGCCGCACCATTCGGACGCCGAGCCGGTCGGCGACCGCGACCGAGCCGACGACCAGCGCGACGCCGACCCCGGCGAGGACCGCCCAGGCCGTGCCGACGCCGTTGCCGACCTCGGCCTCCGGGACGTACACCTCGACGACCGCGATCGCGCCCGAGCCGAGCGCGACCGGCTGGAGCAGCGTCGAGCCGCCGGGGACCTCCGCGGTGGAGGCGCGGCCCATCCCGCGCACGGTCGCGATGTCGCGGTCGGTGGCGCGCTGCCGTCCGATGTCGAGCGCCGCCCGGCCGCGGGACGCCGGTATGTGCACCGCCATGTCCGAGTCGGAGCCCGCGGCGGCCACCACCCGCGCCAGCTTGTCGCGGTCGGTGGTGATGGACAGCGCGGGGGCGAGGGCCGCGGCCTGGCGCTCCGCGTTGGAGAAGGCGCGGTCGCGGGCCATCTCCTTGATGACCATCCCGAGCGGCACCGCGAAGGCGATCACGACCATCGTGGTGACCGCCAGGCAGACCTTGACCAGGGCCCATCTCATCGCCACGGCTCCGCTCCCCCGGGTGGCTCCAGCTTCACGCCCACGCCCCGCAGGGTGTGCAGATAGCGCGGCCGGGCGGCGGTCTCCCCCAACTTCCGGCGCAGCCAGGACAGATGGACGTCGATGGTCTGGTCGTCGCCGTACGCCTGCTGCCAGACCTCGGCGAGCAGTTCCCTGCGCGGGACGACGACGCCGGGCCGCCCGGCCAGAAAGGCGAGCAGGTCGAACTCGCGGCGGGTGAGGTCGAGGCGTACGCCGTCCAGTTCGGCCTGGCGGCGCAGCGGGTCGACGGTCAGTCCGCCCACGCGGAACACGGGCGAGGCCGGGGCGTCGCCCGCGGCCACGCGGGAGCGGCGCAGGACCGCGGTGATACGGGCCGACAGGTGATCGACCGAGAACGGCTTGGTCAGATAGTCGTCCGCACCGGCGTTCAGCAGCCGGACGATCTCCGTCTCGTCGTCCCGCGCGGTGGCGATGATGACGGGCACGTCGGTGAGGCCGCGCAGCATCTTCAGGGCCTCGGACCCGTCCAGATCGGGCAGTCCGAGGTCCAGGACGACCACGTCGAAACGGAAGTGGGCGACCTCGCGCAGCGCCTCCAGCGCCGTACCGACGCTGCGTACGGTGTGCGAGGCGTCGGTCAGGTGCCGGATGAGCGCCGAGCGTACGAACTGGTCGTCCTCGACCACGAGCACACTTGCCATGCGCCGCACCGTACGCCATGCGGGGCACGCCGGTCCGGGCCTGTGGATAACTCGGATCCCGTGTGAACTGCGGGACGGGTGAGGCACTATGACGGCGATGCGCAGAGGACTCGTACACCTACTGGCATGGTCGCTCGCCACGGGCGCGGCCGTCGCGCTGTCCTGGTGGAGCGTCCACACGGTGATGGCGGGAACGGCGTACGACCCGCCGCGCGCCCTGCCCATCACGGCGGCGGGCGCGATCACGCAGGGAGCGCAGCCGCCGGCGCCTTCGACAAGTCGGCCGGCCTCTTCGGCACCCGCGTCGCACCGGCCGTCCGCGCCCCGCACACCGGCGCCTCCCGCGCGCACGCCGACCTCGCGCCCCGGTCGGCCGTCGTCCCCGGCCGCCGCCGCGGCCTCCGGCCGGGTCAAGGGCTACGACACCGACGGCGGCCGGGCGGTCTTCGACCTCGGGGAGTCGAGCGCGACGCTGGTCTCGGCGACCCCGGCCACCGGCTGGTCGATGCAGGTGTTCAGGACGGAGACCTGGATCCGGGTGGAGTTCGCCGGCGGCGCGGACCGGGTGACGGTGTTCTGCACCTGGCACGACGGGCCTCCGCACGTGGACGTGACCACGTACTGAAGCGGCGCGCCGGACCGCCGGGGGAAAGCTGAGGTCAGCGGAACACGGAGGGCGGTGGGGCCGGCGAGGCCACCGCCGCCTCGTCCGTCACGGGTACGGCCCCGCCGGTGAAGTCGGTGAGCTGCTTGCCGTGTTCGACCCGGGCCGGGTGCGGGTCGGAGGCGGCCCGGCGGGTCAGTTCCGCGACCGGCAGCGGGCGGTCGGAGGCGATGAGGACCGCGTTGCCGAACCGCTTGCCGCGCAGCACGGCCGGGTCGGCGATCAGCGCGAGCTCCGGGAAGCTGGCGGCCGCGGTGGCGATCTGGCCGCGCAGGTGGGCGAGCGGGGGCCCGTCGGCGAGGTTGGCGGCGTAGACGCCGGTGGGGTTCAGGGCCCGGCGGATCTCGTCGAGGAACTCGGTCGAGGTGAGGTGGGCGGGCGTACGGGCGCCGCTGAACACGTCGGCGACGATCAGGTCGGCCCAGCCGTCCGGCACCTTGGCCAGGCCCGCGCGCGCGTCCGTCGATCGCACCCGTATGCGGGCGCCAGGATCCAACGGCAGCTCGCGGCGGACCAGTTGGACCAGGGCCGCGTCCCGCTCGACGACCTGCTGGGTGGAGCGGGGGCGGGTGGCGGCGACATACCGGGCGAGGGTGAACGCGCCGCCACCGAGATGCACCACGTGCAGGGGTTTTCCGGGCGGGGCGACGAGGTCGGCCACGTGCCCGAGCCGCCGCTGGTACTCGAAGGAGAGGTACGCGGGGTCGTCGAGGTCGACGTGCGACTGCGGGGCCCCGTCGATCAGCAGGGTCCAGGCCCGGTGCCGGTCGGGATCCGGGATGAGCTGCGCGAGCCCGCCGTCGACGGCCTGAGTGACGGCTTCGGCGGCGGACCCGCGCCGCGGCTTCCTGGACTTGCCCATCCCACCATTTTCGCAGGCCACGGGCGCGTGCGCCCGGACGGGGCGGCCGGGGACCCGGGCCGAGGGAAGCCGGACGGCGGCGGGGCCCCGCGCCGGGGCGGCTCGACGGCGGCGATCCTCGCGCCCGGCGCCCGGGCCCCTCAGCGGCAGCTGTCCGCCGCCTCGATCAGGCGGGCCGCCTCGCCGAGCGCCCGGCGCAGCACCGCCGGGTCGGTGGCGAGGTCGGCCTCGCCCGGGGGGACCAGCCAGTCGGAGCCCTCCGCCGGAGGCGCCGGGGTCAGGCGCAGGCCCCGGCCGTCGGTCTCGGTGCAGGTGCTCCCGGGGACGTCCCATGCGGCAGCGGTCCCCGGCGGCACGACGAAGCCCAGGGTGTCGCGGCCGTCGTCGTGCAGGACGGGCCCCACGGCCTCCCCGGGTCCGCGCCGCAGGATGTCGACCGCCTCCAGTCCCTGGCGGGTCGACACCGTCACGAGGTCGCAGGCCTCCGCAGACGGCGTACAAGGTTTGTTGCCCTGGCTGGTCTCCATGCCGACCTCCACCGCGCAGCCTTCTTGCAGTCCGCATGGTCCAACGCGGCACGGCGTCAACGGCTACGGCACAAGTCAGCCGCAAAGGATGGCAGTTCATGGCAGATCGTGGATGAGATATCCGATTTGTAGCCAAACAATGCGTGGCGGGACCGCTACAGCCGGTACCTTCTTGCCCGCCGGGGTCAGGGTTCCGCAAAGGCAGTTCATCCCGAATTAGCCAATTCACCCTGAGTCCGGCATGGTTCGACGGTTCGCACGAGAGGACCCGGCCATGGCGTCGTCAACGGCGACCGCGTCACAGCCCAACCGGCCACTACGGCCGAACCTCGCCTTCCGGCAGCTGCGCGGCAGGCGTTCACCGGCCGAGTTCGCCGCGCAGGTACGGCGGGCCGCCCGGGAGATCGGTGAGCGGGTGAGCTGTGACGCGCGCTACATCGGCCGGGTGGAGGCAGGCGAGATCCGCTGCCCGAACTACGCCTACGAACGGGTGTTCCTGCATATGTTCCCCGGTCGCACGCTCGCCGATCTCGGCTTCGCGCCCCGCGAGTCCGTCCGCGGACGCGGGCCGCGCCCGGCCGAGGAGGCGCCCGCCGCGCGCATCATCAGCCCCGCGTACGTCACGCATGAGGCGCCGGCGGCCTTCGAGCCGTATGACAAGCACGACCCGCATGACCCGCACGATCCGTACGACACGCACCAGAACCACGAGGAGAGCGACGTGCTACGTCGCGCATTCATGACCGGCGGAGGCGCCACGGTGGCCGCCGCACTGGGTCCCTTCGCGCTCACCATCGACGCCGCTGCCGCCGACCGGCCCCTCGGCCGCGCCGGATCCGGGGAGGCGGCCGCCCTCGAGGAGGCCGTCCGCAGAATCCGGCTGCTCGACGACCGGCACGGCGCGGACGGCCTCTACCGGCGCGCGGCGGCGCCGCTACGCACCGCGTACACGCTGCTGGACGCCGGCACGACCCGGCAGACGACCGCCGACCGGCTGCACTCGGGTGCCGGTGAACTCGCCATCTCGGTGGGCTGGCTGGCGCACGACTCCGGCCGCTTCGACGACGCGCGCTCGCACTACGCGGAGGCGCTCGCGACCGCCCGGATGACCGGCGACGCCGCCCTGGAGGCACACGCCTTCTGCAACACGGCGTTCCTCGCGCGCGACGCCGGGCGCCCGCGCGAGGCGGTACGGGCGGCGCAGGCCGCCCAGCGGGTCGGGCGCCCGCTCGGCTCCGCGCGCCTGATGTCGCTGCTCGCGCTGCGCGAGGCGGGCGGCTGGGCGGGGCTCGCCGACCGCACCGGCTGCGAGCAGGCGCTGGCCCGCGCCCAGGCCCTCTACGCGCGCGGCCGCTCGGAGGCCGACCCCGAGTGGATGAGCTTCTACGGCGAGGCCGAGCTGGAGGGCCTGGAGGCGCAGTGCTGGTCGACGCTCGGCGACTGGCCGCGGGCGGCACGGCACGCACGGCGGGCCGCCCAGCTCCAGGACCCGCACTTCACCCGGAACATCGCCCTCTACACCGCCGAGCTCGCCGACGACCTCGCGCGCGGGGGCCGGCCCGACGCGGCGGCGGCAGCAGGGATGCGCGTCCTCGACCTCCTCGACCAGGTCCAGTCGTCCCGCATCCAGACGATGCTGGCGGGGACGGCCCGGGTCCTGCTGCCGCACCGGAGGGCCTCGGGTGTCTCGGATTTCCTGGACCGGCACGCGAGCGCGCCGCGCATGGCGTGAGGGCAGCGCACGCTACTGACGGCCGCGCACGGTGTGACGGTCGCGCACGGTGTGCGGTTCGGGCGCCCCGCGCGCGGGGCGGGTCCTAACCGGCCAGATGCCCGAGGTCGTTCCAGCTCTCGATCGCCGGTTCGCCGTACGCCCAGCCCAGGACCGACAGCGATGTCGGGTTGAGGCGGATCCTGGCGGCGAAGTCGAGCGGGAGACCCAGCCAGCGGGCGCCGATGGAGCGCAGGATGTGCCCGTGGGCGAAGACCAGCACGTCCCGGTCCTCCGCACGGGCCCAGTTCACCACCTCGTCCGCCCGCGCCGTCACCTCGGCGAGGGTCTCGCCCTCGGGGACGCCGTCGCGCCAGATCAGCCAGCCGGGGCGGACGGCCTGGATCTCGGCCGGGGTCATGCCCTCGTACGCGCCGTAGTCCCACTCCAGCAGCGCGTCCCAGGGCGTCGCGCGCTCGCCGAACCCGGCGAGTTCACACGTCGTACGCGCGCGTACCAGCGGGCTGGTGCGCACCTCGCCCCCGGGCAGCCCGTCGAGCGGCGCCCGGTGCAGCCGCTCGCCGAGCAGCTTGGCACCCCGCCGGCCCTCCTCCAGGAGTGGCACATCGGTCCTGCCCGTGTGCTTGCCGGACAGCGACCATTCGGTCTGTCCGTGCCGGGCCAGCAGGATGCGCGGTGCCATGGGGACCTTCCGGGAGAGCGAGAAGAGACGTGCGGGAGAAGGGGTCGGGCGAAGAGGAGAACGGGCCGGGCAAAGAGAGAGTGAAAACGAAGTGAAAGACGAGAAATCGGAAGCGGAACCACTCCATCATCGCGCACGCGGTGCGCGGGCAACCCGGGGGGCGATCTCTGCGTCTTTGAGGGCTGGAGCGCCCCTGATGGGCGATATGCGTCCACCGTGAGGTGGCCCGGCGGGCCCTTCGGGCGCCGTGGGAGAAGGGGGAGGGCGATCGGATGCCGGAGTCCGAGATACCGGGTACCGGGGTGTTTCCCCGGACCCGGCCGCGCTGGTGGACCGAGCTGCCGCTGATCCTGCTCGTGTACGCCTGCTACTCGGCCGGCCGCCTCCTCGCCCGGGGCGACGTCACCGGCGCCGTCGACCACGGTCTGGCGATCCTGCGCATCGAGAACGTCCTGCACCTCAACGCCGAGCTTCCGCTCAACCGGCTGTTCACGCGCGCGTCCTGGCTCGGCATACCGGCCGACTTCTGCTACGCCTCGCTGCACTACCTGGTGACCCCCGCGATCCTGGTCTGGCTCTTCAGGCGGCACACCGCCGCCTACCGCACGGCCCGCACCTGGCTGATGACGTCCACGTTCATCGGCCTGATCGGCTTCACCCTGCTGCCGACCTGTCCGCCCCGGCTGCTCGCGGCAGGCCACGGATTCGTCGACACGATGGCCCGCTACAGCACGTACGGCTGGTGGGGCGGCGAGGCCAGCGCCCCGCGGGGCCTCGGCGGCATGACCAACCAGTACGCCGCGATGCCGAGCCTGCACGTGGGCTGGGCCCTGTGGTGCGGAGTGATGCTGTGGCGCCACGGCCGCACGCCCGCCGCCAGGATCCTCGGCGTCGGCTATCCGCTGCTGACCGCGATCGTGGTCATGGGCACCGCCAACCACTACCTCCTCGACGCGGTCGCGGGCGCGGCCGTCATGGGCGCCGGGCTGCTGCTGACGCCTTACGTGACAAGGGGATTGGCGGCCTTCAGGGCGTTCGCCGCACCCGTCACGGCGGCCCCTCGCGCCAGGGTTTCCCCGAATGTCAGTGGCGGATGCCAGACTTCGACGGGTGAGCGAATTCCACGGCAGCGCGAGTCGCGGCTCGGGTCAGGAGCCGAGCCGGATGTCTCTTCCTCGAATGCGGGGGACGAGGCTCCGGCAGCAACTCGCTGAGCTGCGCGGTCCCGACGTACCGGCCAAGGCCCTGGACGCACGCGCCCTCGCGGCGCTCGCCGCGAACCCCGGGTGCCGCAGACGCGCCATCCTCGACGGTGCCGGGGTCGACAAGGCCGCACTGGCGAGCGCGCTGGGCTCGCCGTCCGCCTTCGGGCAGTCGCAGTTCGCCCTCACCCGGGGCAACGCTTTCGAGGCCCGGGTCAAGGCCGACGGCGGCGCGGAGCTGCTGCGCCTGGTGCACACCGCCCTGGACCCCGGCGCCGAACCGCCGCACCGGGCCGCCGTCCCCGACCTGTCCGCGATCGGCCCCGAGGGGCGTACGGCCCGTACGGCGCTGGCGCTGCGCGAGGCGACCGCGGCGCGCGGCACCTGGACGCTGCTCGACCACCCGCTGCTGGCTCTGGAG
The DNA here is from genome assembly GCF_040645355.1 of Streptomyces sp. NPDC046805. Classification (NCBI taxonomy): domain Bacteria; kingdom Bacillati; phylum Actinomycetota; class Actinomycetes; order Kitasatosporales; family Streptomycetaceae; genus Streptomyces; species Streptomyces sp. NPDC046805. The sequence goes on from NZ_JBEYYC010000016.1 coordinate 15,416, forward strand.
GTCGCCGGCTCCCCCGCCTTCCTGGAGCCGGACGCGGTGGTGGTGCACCCGGACGGCAAGTGGACGGTCGTGGAGATCAAGTCCTTCCCGATGCTGGACGGTTCGGCGGACGCGGCGAAGGTGGGCGCGGCCGCCCGCCAGGCCGCGGTGTACGTGCTGGCCCTGGAGGACGTCGCGCGCCGCCTCGGCGCGGAGCCGGATGGGCACGCCCCCGACGACGCGCCCGCCGCGCGCGTGCGCCACCGTGTCCTGCTGGTCTGCCCGAAGGACTTCTCCAACCACGCCACCGCCTCCGCCGTCGACGTCCGCAAGCAGCGCGCGGTCACCGCACGCCAGTTGACCCGGCTCACCCGCATCCAGGACATCGCCGACACCCTCCCCGAGGGCACGTGCTTCGCCCCCGGCCTGCCGGCCGCCGACCTCACGGACGCGGTCGAGTCGGTCCCGGCGACGTACGCCCCTGAGTGCCTGGCCGCCTGCGAACTGGCCTTCCACTGCCGTCAACACGCGCGCGGCGCCGGTGCGGTGACCACGCTCGGCCGCCCGGTCCGCGCCGAACTGGGCGCCCTGACGACGGTCGACGCCGTCCTGTCGGCGGCCCGCGGCGAGAGCGGCGACCCGGACGATCCGGCGGTGGCCGCCCTGCGCCGGGCGGCACGCCTGCGCGCGGAGGCGCTGGGCCAGGAGGCACCGGGCGCGGAGGTGATGGCCGCGTGTCGCTGATCGCCACCCTCGCCCGGCTCGAAGCCGTCAGCACCGGCCGCGCCCGTCCCACCGCCACCGTCCGGCACCGCCATCTGTCCGACCACCCCTTGGTGTTCGTACCGCTCACCACCGCCGGTGAGGCCGGTGCCCCGCTCGGCGCGCTGGTCGGCACCGACCGGGACGCGCCCCGCCTGCTCGTCGTACCGCAGCCGCGCGACCGCGACCTGCGCTTCGCGTTCCTCGCCGAACTCGCCGACGTCGTCCTGCCGTACGTCGACGCGTACGCCGGCTCGGTCGAGGCCGCCGAGCGCACCGAGACCGACCCGGAGACCGGCAAGCGGGTCAAGGTCGAGGTGGAACTGTGCGCGGACGCACCCCAGTTGATCGTGCCGAGCCGCGCGGGCGTGGACTTCGTACGACTGCTGGGCCGCTCGATGCGCTTCCGCCGCACCGCCGAGCAGGACCCGGAGGCCCCGTACCCGGCGCCGCCGCGCGTGCCCCTGCTCGGGCGCTGGCTGACCCACTTCGGGGAGCGTGCCCGGGTGCCCGGCTCCTCCCTGCTGCCGGCCATGACCGAGCTCCTGTCCCGGCACTGGGCCACCGGCCAGTCCAGCCTGGAGGACCAGCACCTGGGCGCGCTGCTCGCCTGGATCGCCCCGCCGGAGGGAGAGTCGGGCGCCGATGCGGCCCTGCGCGCGGAGCTCGCACGGGACGAGGCCGGCCAGCTGCTGTGCCCGCCCGCGGGACCGGCCACCGACCCGGCGTTCGACAACAAACTGCTGGCCCCCGCCATCGAGCGCTACGACCGCGCGCGTACCGCCCTCGCCACCGCCGAGGACGGCCCGGCGGCCGACGACCGGCTCGGTCGACTCACCGCTGCCGAACGGGAGATCCGCGACCTGGTGCTGAGCCGTACGCTGCCCACCTGGGAGCGGGTCTGGCACGGCATCGACCTGCTGCGTGCGCTGCCCGACGGCGCGCACGTCGAGGAGCGGTGGACCCGCGACCGCTGGTCCTTCACCGGCCACCGCGACCGGGTACTGGCCGGCGAGCCCCCGCAGCCGCGCCGGGACGACGCGGTCACCGCGGCGAACAAGCTGGCCACGCGCGAGCGTGAACAGGCCCGCCTGGAGGCCCAGGAGGCGCTCGACGACCCGCTGGTGATGGCGGGACGGCGGCTCGCCGGGGAGGCGTTCGCGGGCGAGGTCGAGGATGTCGTCATGGCGTACAGCGAGGGCAAGCGCCCCAGCCCGCGCCCGCTGGTCACCGTCCGCACGGACGACCGGCCGCACCTCGGGGAGCGCGCGCGGGTGTACCGCTCGCTGGGCGGCAAGCCGCAGTCGGCCGAGTTCGTCGGGTACGAGGACGAGGGTGCCCTGGTGGTCCTGCGCATTCTCGACAAGATGGGCCGCGGCAAGGAGCCCGAGGCCGGTTCCGTGCCCGAGCGGGGCGACCGGCTCTGCTTCACCCTCTTCGAGCACGACCAGCGCGGCGGGGCGAAGCTGCCCGATCCGGAGGAGACCCCGTGGACGCACGGCGGCCCGCCGGGCGAGGCCGCCCCCGAGGCTCCCGACACCGTGACCGCGGAGGACGTGCTGTGACGACCCTGGACTTCGACCCCGCTCTCGCGGCCGCCCGGGCCACCGACGCCATCCTCCGCGACACCCTGCACGGCACCCACCGGGGTGTGGTCGTCGACTCCCCGCCCGGCGCCGGCAAGTCCACGCTCGTGGTGCGGGCGGCGCTCGAACTGGCCGACGCCGGACGCCCGTTGATGGTGATCGCGCAGACCAACGCGCAGGTGGACGACCTGGCCCTCCGCCTGGCCGAGAAGAACCCCGAGCTGCCCGTCGCCCGTCTGCACAGCAGCGACACCGACCCGTACGACAAGGCGCTGGACGACCTGCCGAACGTGCGCAAGTCGGCGAAGGCGGCGGACCTGGCCCAGGCCTCGGTCATGCTCTCCACCGCCGCGAAGTGGGCGCACGTCAAGGTGGACGAGCCGTGGCGGCACGCCATCGTCGACGAGGCGTACCAGATGCGCTCGGACAGCCTGCTCGCCGTGGCGGGCCTGTTCGAGCGGGCGCTGTTCGTGGGCGACCCGGGCCAGCTGGACCCGTTCGCGATCGTGGGCAGCGAGCAGTGGGCGGGCCTGTCGTACGACCCCTCGGCCTCCGCCGTGACGACGCTGCTCGCGCACAACCCCGACCTGCCCCAGCACCGCCTGCCGGTGTCCTGGCGGCTCCCGGCCTCGGCCGCGCCCCTGGTCTCGGACGCCTTCTACCCGTACACCCCGTTCCGCAGCGGCACGGACCACGGCGACCGCCGTCTCGCCTTCGCGGTCCCGTCCGACGGCTCCGCCCCCGACCGCGTGATCGACGAGGCGGCGGAATCGGGCTGGGGCCTGCTGGAGCTGCCGCCCCGGCACACCCCGCGCACGGACCCGGAGGCGGTCCGCGCGGTGGCGACGGTCGTACGGCGCCTGCTGGACCGGGGCGGCGCGGCGACCTCGGAGCGGTCACCGGACCCTGCGCCCCTCACCGCCGACCGGATCGCGGTCGGCACCGCCCACCGCGACCAGGCGGCGGCGGTACGCGCGGCGCTCGCCGAGCTGGGCGCGGCGGACGTGACCGTGGACACGGCGAACCGGCTGCAGGGCCGGGAGTTCGACGTGACGGTGGTCCTGCACCCCCTGTCCGGCCGCCCCGACGCCACCGCCTTCCACCTGGAGACCGGCCGCCTGTGCGTCCTCGCCTCCCGGCACCGGCATGCGTGCATCGTGGTCTGCCGCGCGGGCGTGAGCGACCTGCTCGACGACTACCCGTCGACGGAGCCGGTCCAGCTGGGCACGGTCGTGAAGTTCCCGGACGGCTGGGAGGCGAACCACGCGGTACTGGCTCACCTGGCCGAACACCGGGTGAGCCTGCGGCCCTGACCGCCACTGCGCCGAGTGGCCCGACGACCCCGACGTCCCCTTGCGCGGGCGCGCGACAATGGACGGTGGCCCACCCGGAAAGCGGCGGCGCCGTCGAACCGTACGAGGAGGAGAAGACATGGCGGAGCCCACGCCGCGTCGGCACGAAACGCGGCGACGCCCCGCGTCCCTGCTCTTCGAGCCCGTGGAGGCGGTCTCGGACCCTGAGCATTTCTTCGACCTGGAGTCGATGGACGATCCCCGGGACGTGCTGGCACGGGCGACCGAGCTGACCCAGGCGTTCAGCGCGGCCGCCGACCGGGCCATGGAGTTCCAGGCGATCGCGGCGGCCCAGCTGGCCGACCCGCGCCGTTTCGACCGGCTGACGCCGGCGGACATCGCCGACCGGGCCGAGTGGACCGAGGACTACGCCGTGAAGATGGTGGAGTTCGGCCGGGACCTGATGCGCACCGCCACCGCGGAGGGCCGGGGGTCCGCCGACCCCGTGTGACGCCCCTCGCGCACCGCCGCACCCCACCTGCCTCTCCTGCCCGTCTGGCATATGCCGGGCGGGCAAGATACTCCCTCCCGCCCGGTACCGTCCCGAATTTCCGCAACCCTCGGAAAGGGAACCGTCACCAGCGGTAGACCTGTCCGCCATGACCGGTACACGGAATGTCACCGCCGACGGTGCCGCCTGGCTCGCCTCCGCAGGAACATATGCGCGCAGCACCCTCGCGTTCTGGGGCGAGCGGCCGGACGCCCCCTTGGTCCTGTCCTGCGGCACCGTCTTCGACGTGGTGAGCGCTCCGGCGGTGTTCGGCCGCCGGATGCTGGACCGGTTGTGGGGCGAGGGTCCGGGATCGGGGCCGGTCGCGGTGTTCCGGGGCCGCATGCTCCTGTTCGCCGCGCCGGGCACGGCCTCGCGCCTCCCCTCGCTGCTGGCGTGGGAGGAGTGGGGCTCCGGCGGCCGCACGGAGGACGTGCCGCCGCTCCTCTGCCACGGCACCGGCGACGCGGTGACCGTCCCGGCCCTGAACCACCCGGACGACGACGAGCTCGGCGAGCCTGCCGACCACGCCGACCAATCCGACCCGTCCTGCCCGTCGGACCATGGCGGATCCCGCTGGCTGGTCGCCCCGGACTCCCGGCACCCCTGGCTGCCCGGGCCCGAGATCCTGCTCTGGGCGGCGGTACGAGCGGCCCGCGCGACGGTGCGGATATCGATTTTTCCTCCCGCCGATCAGGGTGCTAAGGTCTACGACGTCAGCAGGCGCCGCTAGCTCAGTTGGTTAGAGCAGCTGACTCTTAATCAGCGGGTCCGGGGTTCGAGTCCCTGGCGGCGCACGATGACGATGGCGAGGCATGTTCGCGGAATGCGCGAAACGTCCTCGCCATCTCTGTTTTTGCGCGGCTTTGCCGCGCGTTGTGGGGGGCTTCGCCCACCCACACCCCCCTTCAGGTCGGGGCGGTGGTCGTTGGCCGAAAGTGGGCGGCTCCGGTGATCGTGGGCTGAGGTCTCTGGTCGTGGGCCGGGAGGTCAGACCGCACTCCCCGGTGTGATCTTCACCGTCCAGGCCCCCGAGGCCGCCCGTGCCTCCACCTCCACCTTCACGCCCTGGCTGCCCGGCACCGTGAAGGTCTCCCCCAGGGCGACCGGTGCGTCGGCGAGCGACGGATTGACCGAGCCCTCCCAGCAGGCCTCGGTGTGCGGGTGGGCGTCCACGACCTGGATCGGGCCGCCCCCGGACTCCGCCCCGCTGCGCACCCGGTACACGAGCACGCCCTGACGGCAGACCCCGCGGTCGTTCCCGGCCGGCCCCCGCGCCTCGAAGGCCAGCGCGCTGTCGGCCCCGGTGCGCACGACGGCCAGTTTCACGCCGTCGCCCAGCCCGAACGACGGATCACCGGAGATGCCCTTGCCCCGGTGCTCCTCGCCGGCGGCCAGGGGCTCCAGGGTCAGCCGCGTGGGACCGGTGCCCCGTACGCACCGCACCTGGCGCGGATCGAGCCACCCCAGCTTCCACTTGTGCCAGGCGAACAGGTCGGGAGCCAGCCCGAACTGGCTGCCCATCAGGTCCCAGTCTCCGACGTACGTGTCCCAGTCGCCCTTCCCGTCCACCGGGCGGTGGTACAGGTCCGGCAGGTCGAAGACGTGACCCGTCTCGTGCGCCAGGACGAGCCGGTCCGGCGGGTGCTTCTCGAAGACCGTGACCACCCGGCGGACGTCCTTGCCGTCGACGTGCACCGGGGTGTCGAGGTTGACGACCTTCGTCGCGTCGGAGTCCACACCGGGCGCGTCCGGATCGGCCACGAAGTAGACGACGTCGTACCGCGAGAAGTCGACGTCCTTGTCGGCCACGGAGAAGGCGTCCCGCAGATAGGTGCTGCGCCGGGCGGCGTTCCAGTCACGCTTTATGGCGTACGACGTCGACGGCCTCGGCATCCGGATCCAGTGGTTCAGCGGATGCGGGCGCAGCGTGAACCTCCCGTAGGAGGCCTGCTCGAAGAAGCGGCTGGTGGCCGGGAAGTGGTCGGCGGCCAGCTCGGCGGGCCTGGTGTTCGGGACTGAGTCCGGGAAGGAGAGGAACACCATCACGGCATCGAGCGTGCGCGTCGGGCGCGTGTAGGCGGGGTTCCAGGTGTCCAGGCCCTCCGAGTGGTGCGCCTCGGTCCGCCGCAGGGCGCACGGAGCCGCCGAGAACGGCTCGGCGACCGACGGGACGGTCAGGATCGAGGACGCCGCGAGCGCCGACATCGTGGTGAACACGGCGGCGGCGCTGCGCAACCGAGGGCGGGGCAAAAGGGACCTCCGGGGCGGGACACAGGACACCGCACCCAGCCTGTGGGAGTTTGTAGTACTTCGCCCTGTTTGCCTGCACCAGAAGGGTGAGGGCGCCCGATACCCCCGAACAGCCGACACCCCGAAACACTCACGGAACGTCACAAGTGGTCGGGGGCTTGAAGAAGCCGTCCATGCGCGGGCAGAAACGATCTGTCAGAACGGCCCGTTGTTCCGGGACACTGGACTGTGGCTGGAAGGCCTCAGGGCCAGCCTCTATGATCGGCACACTTTCCGGCACGGACAGAGATCGAGTGCACTGCGGGAGCGAGCGGTGAGCGGAACGTCCGAAGGGCCGACGCCCGCGGCAGACCTCGACCGGTCAGCCGTAACAGAGAGTGACATCACTAGGCCCCCTGGTGCCGGGCCCCGACACATCGACGTGGAGCCCCGCCGCATCGGCGCAGAGCCCCGCCACGTCGACGTGGAATCGGGCACGTACCGCTCCGTCTTCTCGGCCGCCCCGCTGTCCATGGCCGTCGTCGACCGCGAGGGCCTGGTCGTCGGCGCCAACGACGCCTTCGGCGCGCTGTTCGGCACCGATCCAGCCACGCTGACCGGGCGGGTCGCCGCCGACCTCGTGGACCTCACCGCCGACACCCGCATCCGGCACGCCTACCGCGAGGTGCTGCGCGGCCGGCAGGCGAGGCTGCGCTGCACCCGGCGGCTGAAGCATCCCGACGGCCACTCGGTGTGGGCTCAGGTCACCGTCTCGCCGCTGGCCGATCCCGGGGCCGGCGTCCTGCTGTCCGTCGCGGACGTCAGCGCCCGCCGCGAACTCCAGGGCAGGCTGAGGCACTTGCAGATGCACGACCCGGTGACCCGGCTGCCCAACCGCACACTGTTCTTCGAGCGCCTGTCGGCCGCGCTGGAGGCGGATGCGTACGACGAGGGCGGCACCGGCCGGATCGGCCTGTGCTACCTGGATCTGGACGGCTTCAAGGCGGTCAACGACACCCTCGGCCACCGCGTCGGAGACCGGCTGCTGGCCGCCGTGGCCGAACGGCTGACCCGGGTCGCGGACGAGGCCGGGTCCGCCCGCACGGGCACGCCGCTCGTGGCGCGACTCGGCGGTGACGAGTTCGCCCTCCTCGTCGAGGACTCGACGGGCACCGACCAGCTGGCCGAGCTCGCCGAGTCCGCGCTGACGGCCCTCCAGGCCCCCTTCGACCTCTCGGGCCGGCGGCTGTCGCTGTCGGCCTCGATCGGGGTGGTCGAGCGCCATGTGGCCGGGACGACGGCCACCGGCCTGATGCAGGCCGCCGATACGACGCTGTACTGGGCGAAGGCCGACGGAAAGTCCCGCTGGACCCTGTTCGACCCGGAGCGCAACGCGCACCGCATGACCCGTCAGGCCCTCTCCTCCACGCTCCGTCCCGCCATCGACCGTGGTGAATTCGCCCTCGAGTACCAGCCGTTGGTCGGCATGGAGGACGGCCGGCTGCACGGCGTCGAGGCACTGCTGCGCTGGCACCACCCGCAGTTCGGCACGCTGACGCCGAATCGGTTCATCGGACTGGCCGAGGAGGACGGCTCGATCGTGCCGCTCGGCCGCTGGGCGCTGGCCACCGCCTGCCGCCAGGCGCGCCACTGGCAGCTGGCCCATCCCGGCGAGCCGCCGATCTTCGTGAGCGTCAACGTCGCCGTCCGCCAGGTGTGGGACTCCGACCTGGTGACGGACGTGGCCCGGACCCTCGCCGAGACCGGCCTGGCGCCGCACCTGTTGCAGCTGGAGCTGACCGAGTCCGCGGTGATGGGCTCGGCGGGCCGCCCGCTCCAGGCCCTCCAGGCACTCAGCGACATGGGCGTACGCATCGCCATCGACGACTTCGGCACCGGGTACTCGAACCTGGCGTATCTGAGCCGCCTGCCGGTGTCCGTCCTGAAACTGGACGGCTCCTTCGTCCGGGGCTTCCAGTACGACGAGCCGGGCGACCGGCCCAACCCGGCCGACGAGGTCGTGGTCGAGGCGATGATCCAACTGGCCCACCGCCTGGGCCTCACGGTCACCGCCGAGTGCGTGGAGACGTCGGCCCAGGCGACCCGTCTGCGCCACATCGGCTGCGACACCGGCCAGGGCTGGCTCTACTCCCGCCCGGTGCCGCCGGATCGCATCTCCGAGCTGCTGGCCATGCCGTCCTACGCGGTGGGCAACCCGTAGGCGTCCGCGATCAGTTCGTACGAGCGCAGCCTGAGCTCTCCGCGGTGGGCGTGCGAGGTGAGCATCAACTCGTCGGCGCCGGTGCGCTTTTGGAGATCGTCGAGTCCGGAACGCACCGCATCGGCGGTCCCGTGCACGATGTTCCCGCCCCAGGACCGCACGAACTCCTCCTCCATCGAGCTGAACTCGTGCTTCTCGACCTCGTCCGGGTCGGGGAAGAGCCCCGGGCGCCCGCTGCGCAGCCGGATCATGTTCAGCGCGGTGGCCCGCACCTGCCGGCGGGCCTCGCGCTCGTCGTCGGCGGCGAGGGCGGAGACGCCGATGAGGGCGTAGGGCTCGTCGAGGACGCCGGACGGCCGGAAGGACTCGCGGTACAGGTCGAGCGCCGGGATGGTGTTCTGCGCGGAGAAGTGGTGCGCGAAGGCGAAGGGCAGCCCGAGCAGTCCGGCCAGCCGGGCGCTGAACCCGGAGGAACCGAGCAGCCAGATCGGCGGCCGGTGCGACGGCTGCACACCGCCGGGCGCGCTGCTCTGCACGGGCCCGGGGACGGCGTGAATACGCCGGTACGGATGCCCGTCCGGAAAGTCGTCGTCCAGGAACCGCGTCAGCTCGGCGAGCTGCTCGGGAAAGTCGTCGGCGCCTTCGTGGAGCGTGTCGGTACGGCGCAACGCGGCGGCGGTGGCCCCGTCCGTCCCCGGAGCCCGCCCGAGCCCGAGGTCGATCCGCCCCGGCGCCATGGCCTCCAGCGTCCCGAACTGCTCGGCGATGACGAGGGGTGCGTGGTTCGGCAGCATCACGCCACCCGACCCGAGCCGGATCCGCTCGGTGTGGGCGGCGAGGTGGGCCAGGATCACCGCGGGCGACGACGAGGCGACGCCCGGCATGGAGTGGTGCTCGGCGACCCAGTACCGGTGAAACCCCCGCTCCTCCGCGAACCGCGCCAACGCCACGCTGGTCCGCAGCGCGTCACCGGCACTGCTCCCCGCCCCGACGGTCACCAGGTCCAACACGGAGAGGGGCACAGAAGCGCCCCCGCGCACAACCCCCCGAATCTCATCTGCCGCCACGCTGCCTGCCTCCCGCTGTCCGACCGTCCGCTGCAGTGGGGTGCATAACGGGAGGCGGACTCCGCTTATTCCATCCGCGATCGCAGAGCGGGGGCGCCGCGACGGGGCCAGCGGGGCCGCAGACCCGGCGGACTCCGCTTATTCCACACGAGATCCGGGAGCGGGGGGCGCCGCGACGGGGCCCGGGGCCGCAGACGGGGAGCCGCCGTCAGCCACGCAGGGTCGCAGGGGGCGGAGCCCCCGCCAGGCCCCGCCGTCAGCCACGCAGGGGTGCAGGGGACGAAGTCCCCGCCGTCAGAGCCCGACGACGAACCCGCAGGGGGCGCAGGGGACAAGGGCCCCGCCAGAACCCACCGTCACCCCCCCAGGGGTGCAGGGGACGAAGTCCCCGCCGGGGTCTGGGGCGGAGCCCCGGGGACGGGAACTGTTGACCGACCGAGTCGGGCGGGTGGGCGGGCTACAGGGGTGCAGGGGACGAAGTCCCCGCCGGGGTCCGGGGCGGAGCCCCGGGGGGCGGGGACTGTTCACCGACCGAGCCGGGTGGGTGGGCGGGCAGGCAGCAGGGGCACAGGGGACGGAGTCCCAGCCGGGGGCTGGGGCGGAGCCCCAGGGGGTGAGGACTCCTCACCCCACCGAGACGGGCGGGTGGGTGGCAGGACACTCACGCCTGAACCACCGGCTCCCGCGTGAACAACGCCCCCAGTGCCGGCGCGTTCACCCGGCGCCCCGTCAGCCGCAGGCCCTCCCACACCGTGACCTGGTTCGCCGTGAGGACCGGCTTGCCCAGCTCCTTCTCCAGCCCGGCCACATGCGCCGCCGTGTGCAACGCGGTGTCCGGCAGCAACACCGCCTCCGCGTCCGGCCGGTCCGCCGCCCGGGCCAGGGCGAACACCTCGTCCTCCCCCCAGCTCCCGACCTCCGCCGCCGTGATGATCCCCGACGGCCGTACGCCCGTCACCTCCACACCCCCCGCCCGCAGGAAGTCCCCGAACAGCCGCGCCACATCGTCCGGGTACGTCGCCCCGACCGCCACCCGCCGCACCCCGATCTCCGCCGCCGCGTGCACGAAGGCGAAGGACGTCGAGGAGGCCGGCATGCCCGCCGCCAGGGCCAGGGTGCGCACCTGCCCGTGGGCGCCCTCCCAGCCGTACACGAAGCTGCCGCTGGTGCACGCCCACACCACCGCCTCCACCCCCGCGAGCCGCAGTGCCTCCACGCCCGCCGCGAGCGGCTCCGGCGCGCCCATGCGCAGCAGCGCGTCCACGCGGTGCGCGTCCTCGCCGATGTCGGTGTGGACCAGGTCCACCCGGATGTCGCTGCCCAGGAGCTGCTCGATGCGTGGATAGTCATCCTCGGCCGAATATCCCGGGTAGAGGAATCCGAGTGCGGTCATGTCCAGCCCTCCTGCTGTCCCTGTCCTTCGGGCAGTGCGGGAGGCCATACGCGCGCCGACTCGTCCATCAGCGCCTGGTACGGCCCCACGGCTCGGATACCCAGCCGGCGCAGCGCAGCCCACATCGTGACCTGGTTGGCCGAGAGGACGGGGATACGCAGTTCCGCCTCGAGCTGGGGTATCACGTCATACGTCGGCAGGTTGGTGCAGGAGATGAACAGGGCCTCGGTCCCCGGATCCCGGACCGCCGTGCGCGCCATCTCCACCACCTCCCGGTACGGCACCTTCCAGATGTGCCGTGTCAGTCCCATGAACACGCACCCCGTCACATGCGCACCGCCCTCCGCCACGTACTCCTCCAGCGCCCGCGTCACCGACACGGTGTACGGCGTCACGAGCGCGACCTGCCGTACCCCGAGTTCGGCCAGCGCCTCCAGGAGCGCCCCGGAGGTGGTCACGGAGGGCACCTCGCCGGCCCGTGTCATGGCCTCTCCCATCGCCCGCTCCCCGGCGATGCCGCCCACGAAACTCCCGGACGTGCAGGCGTATGCGACGACCCCGGGCTCGACCGCGGTCAGTGCCCGGACGGCCTCGCCGAGCGTCTCGTGCTCACTGACCAGTCGAGCCAGGTCCAGGCTCACCTCGACCGGTACGAACGGCGTCCGCGTCAGGTGCAGCGACACGTCGTCGGGCACCCATCGCCACAGCTCGCGGTCGAGGGCGAAGTCAAAAGGGGCGACCACACCGACACCGCGTTGCGGGCGGGGTCCGCCGAGAAAGGAGATGTCCATGGACAGGCACCGGCCTCACGACGAAAACGACAGCGACAGGATTTACAGCTACCGAAAGCAGGAGAGCAACGGATCGTGGGTACGCCCGTGTTGACGAAGGTAGGTTCGGGTGCGAGCGTGGTCAATCCGTGCATGTCAGACACGTCGTAACCCGACCCCTCGTCCGCCCTGTCGTCCGCCTCGTCGCCTACGCCGTAGCCCGCCCGCAGCCCGCACCGCCACCCGCACCGGAGCCCGGAGGAGCAACCCGATGCCCGCCGTCCCGACCCTCCTTGTGCTCGACGCCGACCCCCTCCCCCGCCTCGGCAGCCTCACCGGCCGCGCCCGGATCGTGCACGCGGACGAGGCCACGCTCGCCCAGCGGCTGCCGGAAGCCGATGTCCTGCTGGTCTGGGACTTCACCTCGAACGCGGTGCGCGAGGCGTGGCCGGGCGAGGGGCCGCGGCCGGCCTGGGTGCACACGGCCAGCGCCGGCGTCGAGCGCCTGATGTGCCCCGAACTCGCCGCCTCCGACACCGTGGTGACCAATGCGCGGGGCGTCTTCGAGCAGCCCATCGCCGAGTACGTCGCCGCCCTGGTCCTCGCGATCGCCAAGGATCTGCCCGGCACCCTGGACCTCCAGCGGGAGCGGACCTGGCGGCACCGTGAGACCCGGCGGCTGGCCGGCACGCGCGCGTGCGTCGTCGGCTCGGGGCCCATCGGCCGCGCGATCGCCCACACCCTCAAGGCGCTCGACGTGACGACGGCGCTCGTCGGCCGCGTCCCGCGCACCGGCATCCACGGCCCCGAGGACCTGGACCGGCTGCTGTCCCGCGCGGACTGGGTGATCGCGGCGGCGCCGCTGACCGAGCAGACGCACGGCATGTTCGACACGCGTCGCTTCGGCGTGATGCAGCCCTCGGCATACTTCGTCAACGTCGGCCGCGGCCCTCTGGTCGACGAGGACGCGCTCGCCGAGGCGCTGACCAGGCGGTGGATCGCGGGCGCCGCCCTGGACGTGTTCACCGACGAGCCGCTCACCCCCGACAGCCCGCTGTGGCGGCTCCCGGGCCTGATCGTCTCCCCGCACATGAGCGGGGACACGATCGGCTGGCGCGACGAACTCGGCAGGCAGTTCGTGGAGTTGTACGAACACTGGGAGGCGGGCAGACCTCTGGTGAACGTGGTCGACAAGCAGCGTGGCTACGTGCCCGGTCACTGACCCCGGAAGGGTGCACTGCATGGAGCTCACCGACCTGACCGCCGGACAACTCCTCGACGGCTACCGCAAGGGCGAGTTCAGCCCCGTGGAGGCGACCGCGGCGGCCCTGGAGCGGGCGCGGCGGATCCAGCCGGAGGTGAACGCGTTCGTCCGGCTCCTGGAGCGGGACGCGCTCGGCCGGGCCGAGGAGTCGGCGCGGCGCTGGCGGCGCGGCGAGCCGTGCGGCCTGCTGGACGGCGTACCGGTGACGGTGAAGGACATCCTGCTGCTGCGCGGCCATCCGACCCTGAAGGGCTCGATGACCGTCGACCCCGAGGGCCACTGGGACGAGGACGCGCCGTCCGTGGCCCGGCTGCGCGAGCACGGCGCGGTCTTCCTCGGCAAGACGACGACCCCGGAGTTCGGCTGGAAGGGCGTCACCGACTCGCCGCTGTCCGGCGTGACGGGCAACCCGTACGACCCGGCGCGCACCGCGGGCGGCTCCAGCGGCGGCAGCGCGGCCGCGGTGGCGCTCGGCGCGGGCCCGCTGTCGCTGGGCACGGACGGCGGCGGGAGCGTGCGCATCCCGGCGTCGTTCTGCGGGATCTTCGGGCTGAAGCCGACGTACGGCAGGGTGCCGCTGTATCCCGCGAGCGCGTTCGGCACGCTGGCGCACGTGGGCCCGCTGACGCTGGACGCGGCCGACGCGGCGCTGATGCTGGACGTGATCGGCGGCCCCGACTCCCGCGACTGGTCGGCGCTGGGCCCGGCGCCGGGGTCGTTCGCGGTGGGGCTCGCCGAGGGCGTGCGCGGGCTGCGGGTGGCGTACTCGCCGTCGCTGGGCGGTCAGGTGGCGGTGCGTCCGGAGGTCGCGGCCGCGGTGCGGCGGGCGGTCGCGGGGCTGGCGGCGCTCGGCGCCTACGTGGAGGAGGCCGACCCCGACTTCGCCGAGCCGGTGGACGCCTTCCACACCCTGTGGTTCAGCGGGGCGGCCCGCGTCACCCAGCGGCTCACCCCGCAGCAGCGCCAGTTGCTCGATCCGGCGCTGCGCGAGGTCTGCGCGCTGGGTGCCCGGTACAGCGCCCTGGACTACCTGGCCGCGGTGGACGTCCGCATGGACCTCGGCCGCCGGATGGGCCGCTTCCACGAGTCGTACGACGTGCTGGTCACGCCGACCCTGCCGATCCCGGCGTTCGAGGCGGGCGTCGAGGCGCCGAAGGGCCTGCCGAGCCGGCGCTGGACGGGGTGGACTCCCTTCACGTACCCGTTCAACCTCACCCAGCAGCCGGTCGCGTCGGTCCCGGTCGGGATGGACAGGTCGAGCGGCGTCGCCCTCCCGGTCGGGCTGCAGATCGTGGCCGCCCGGCACCGCGACGACCTGGTGCTGCGCGCGGCCCACGCCCTCTACGAGGCGGGGCTGGCCTCCGCCGCCCCGCCCTCCGCCCTCGCCGGGGGTCTCACGCCCGCCGGAAGCTGAGCGTCTCTCCCTCCGCCCCGGCCCGCCACAGGTCGTTGCAGGCCTCGGCCATCCGGTCGAGGCCGTCGACGACCTGGCCCCAGACGATGCCGGGCACCCAGCCCACGTCGCCGTTGAGCAGCAGGTTGTTGCGCTCGTAGAACAGGGCGAGGTCCACCAGCGTCGTCCCGGCGCGGACCTCGCGGTCGTAGCCATAGGCCCGCGTGCCCAGTTCCGTGCCGGCGAAGGAGAAGTAGCAGAGGTCCCCGGGGATCGGGGTGACCGTCGGGTTCTCCAGCGGGGGCTCGGCCTGCGCGAAGGGCGGGAAGAGCGCGTAGATCTCGTTGCGCGCGTACTTGGCGTGGTAGACGTCGCCGCTGAGGGGCAGCGCCTCCCACACCGCGGCGCAGGTGAGCGGCGCCCGATCCGTCAGCAGCCGTGCCGTGCAGTGGACTCCGCGCCGGTCGAGCGCGACATCGACAAAGCGTTCCGCCATTCCGCCTCCTCGGAGCTGATACTGAATGCGGGGCCGACTGCCCGGTCCCACGCGTGTCACGTACCCCGCAACGTCCCACGCCTCAACCGCCGGACACGGAATGGTCTCGCTCCGGGCACTGTTGCGTTACGTCCCCAGGGCGGTTCGCATAGCCGCCGGAAATCGGGCAGGCGCCACCCCTGGTCCTGGCGTCCGTGGCCAGAACTGGCCTGTTCTCTGTGGAGGTTGAGTGTCCATGTCCGAGTTCCCGCACCTGTCCCGCCGCGGCTTCCTCACCAGAAGCGCGGCCGTCGGTGGCCTGATCACCGTCCCCGGCCTCCTGACCGGCTGTACCAAGACCGGCAGCGGCAACGGCGAGGGCTCGAAGCTGGAGCAGCTGAAGAAGCAGGGCTACGTGAAGGTGGCCTACGCCAACGAGGCCCCTTACGGCTACGAGGAGAACGGGAAGCTCAAGGGCGAGGCGCCCACCCTGCACCGGGAGATCTTCAAGGCCCTGGGCGTGCCCGAGCTGAAGCCGACCTTCTCCGAGTGGGACGGTCTGATCCCGGGCCTGCAGGCGGGCAAGTACGACGTGATCAGCGCCGGCATGGCGATCCTCCCGGAGCGCTGCGCGAAGGCGCTGTTCTCCGAGCCCGAGTTCATCTCGCCGACGGCGATGATGGTCAAGAAGGGCAACCCCAAGCACCTGACCGACCTCGCGTCGGCGAAGAAGGCCGGGGTCACGATCGGCGTGATGTCGGGCGCGGTCGAGAAGAGCTACGCCACCGGGGCCGGGATTCCCGAGGCCAAGATCAAGACGCTGCAGAAGCCGCAGGACGGGGCGGACGCCGTCAAGGGCGGCCGGATCGATGCGTTCGTGCTGACCGGCATCTCGCTGAACTGGCTCGCCAAGACCAACCCGGGCGTCGAGGTCACCCACTCGTTCCTGCCGGTGCTCAACGGCGTGAAGCAGTACAGCCCGGGCGGCGCCGTCTTCCGCAAGGGCAGCGAGGAGCTGCGGGACGCCTTCAACCGCGAACTGAAGAAGATCACGTCCGATCCGTCGCGGTATGTGCAGCTCATCGGCCAGTACGGCTTCGGCAAGGACACCATTCCGCCGGCGGACCTCAAGACCGCCACTCTGTGCAAGGGCTGACGGTGACGCCTGCCCATGGCTGACTTCTACTCGTATTTCTTCAAACACCTGTCGCAGGTGTGGTCGGGGCTGCTCGTCACGCTCGAGGCCACGGTGTTCGGCTCGGCGGTCGCGCTCGCCCTCTCCTTCGCGTTCGGCTTCATGGCGAACAGCAGGCCCGTGCTGGTGCGGGGGACGTCGCGGGTCGTCGTGGAGTTCTTCCGCGGCACCTCGCTGTACGTCCAGCTGTTCTGGCTGTACTACGCCTTCCCGCTGCTGGCCGGGTACCAGCTGTCGCCGCTGTTCTGCGGCGTGCTGGCGTTCGGCCTCAACTTCGGCGCCTACGGCTCCGAGGTGGTGCGCGGCGCGCTGAAGGCCGTACCCACGGCGCAGTGGGAGGCCGCCGTCGCGCTGAACCTGACGCCGTGGCAGCGGATGCGCCGGGTGATCCTGCCCCAGGCCTGGGTGCAGATGATCCCGCCGTTCACCAACCTGCTGATCCAGCTGCTGAAGGCGACCCCGCTGCTGTGGCTGATCTCGGCGGCCGACCTGACGACGATCGTCCAGCAGATGCGTGACCGCACGGGCGCGACCACCTGGGCGTATCTGACCCTGCTGGTGATGTACTTCGTGCTCGCCTACGCGTTCACGCTGCTGATGAACGTGCTGGAGCGGCACGCCAAGAAGCGGCTCGGCCTGGGCCCGGGCGCGGGCGGCCTGCTGCGCGGCCGCGGCGCGCCCACACTGGAAGAGGCCGGAATGACGGCGGGAGGTGCCCCGTGAACTACGACTGGGACTGGGGTGCCGTCCGCGACGCGCTGCCCCTGCTGTGGGACGGGTTCCAGATCACGCTGCTGGCCACGCTCTTCGGCACCCTGGTGGGCGCTGTGCTCGGGCTGGCCCTGGCCATGGCCGGGCGAGCGCCGACCCGGATGGTGAGTGTGCCGGTGCGGGCGGTGACCGAGTTCATCCGGTCCACCCCGCTGCTGGTCCAGCTGGTCGGCGCCTACGCCGTGTTCAACACGGTCAAGCCGCTGACGCTCGGCATCGTGGTGCTCGGCATCCACTACGCCTCGTACCTGTCGGAGGTGTACCGGGCGGGCATCGACGCCGTACCGAAGGGCCAGTGGGAGGCGTGCCGGGCGCTCTCGCTGTCGCCGCGCCGCACCTGGCAGGCGGTGATCCTGCCGCAGGCGGTGCGCAAGGTACTGCCCGCGCTCGGCAACTACGCCATCAGCATGTTCAAGGAGACCCCGTTCCTGGCCGTCATCACGGTCCCGGAGATGGTCTCCCAGGCCCGGGAGTACGGGGCGGACCACTTCACCTACGCCGAGACGTTCACCCTCGCGGGCCTGATCTTCCTGGCGGCAAGCTATCCGACCTCGCTTCTGATGAGAAAGCTGGAGCAGCGCCTTGGCCACTGACGCCACCGACCCCCTGCACAAGACGACCCCCCGGGACGCGGCGCCCGACGCGCCCGCCGACCTGGTGCGCTTCGACCACGTGGTCAAGCGCTTCGGTGACCATGTCGTGCTCGACCAGCTGGACTTCGCCGTCCAGCGCGGCGAGCACGTCACGCTGATCGGGCCGAGCGGCTCGGGCAAGACGACCATCCTGCGGCTGCTCATGACCCTGGAGCGGGTCAGCGACGGCGTGATCTGGGTGGACGGCGAGCCGCTGTCCCACATGCGCGGTCCGGACGGCGGCCTGAAGCCGGCGACCGAGAAGCACCTGCGGGGGATCCGCAAGAAGATCGGGATGGTCTTCCAGCAGTTCAACCTGTTCCCGAACATGACGGTGCTGCAGAACATCACGGAGGCCCCGATCAGCGTCCTCGGGCTCGGCCGGGAGGAGGCCGAGCAGCGGGCGCGTGAGCTGCTCGACCTCGTCGGGCTCTCCGACAAGGTCGGCGCGCACCCGTCCCAGCTCTCCGGCGGCCAGCAGCAGCGGGTCGCGATCGCGCGTGCGCTCGCCATGCGGCCGGAGATCCTGCTCCTCGACGAGGTGACCTCGGCGCTGGACCCCGAGCTCGTGGCGGGCGTGCTCGACCTCCTGAGGGAGATCGCGCACAGCACGGACATCACGCTGCTGTGCGTGACCCACGAGATGAACTTCGCCCGGGACATCTCCGACCAGGTCATGATGTTCGACTCGGGGCATGTCATCGAGTCGGGGGCTCCGGAGAAGATCTTCGGCGACCCCGAGCACGAGCGGACCCGGGAATTCCTGAGCGCGGTCCTGTGAACTCGGCGGGCCCGGATTCGCCCGGTTCCCGATGACGCGACGCGCACGCGTGAACACCCGAGGTCCCGGCGCCGGGTCATGACCCGGGCATATGCCAGGGTCTCTGCATCCCAGTTGAGAGGGCCGCAATCTCGTCAACACCCTCTCCGCGCAGCCCTTTTGCCGGTTATCGTGGAGAGGATCCGACGTCCGGATTGCGGCCCAGAGAGCTAGCGCAGGGGGACCATCGTGGCCCTGAAGCACGAGTCGACCGCCCCGTACCACTCGACCCAGGATGCCCTGCGCATACTGGAGACGGTGACCCGTCACTCCGCCGGCGTCACCGACACCGAGCTGGCCCGCCGGACCGGCATGGACCCCGACCACCTGACCGCGCTGCTGCGCATGCTGCGCCGCGAGGGGTTCGTCGAGCAGGCCGCCGACGGCGCCTGCGTCACCGGCGAGACCCTGCGCCGCCTCGGCTCCGCACACAACCGCGAGCAGGCCCTGCGCGACCGGCTCCAGCTCACCCTCGACCGGCTGCGCGACTCGGTCGGCGCGGCCGTCTACATCAGCTGGTACATCGACGGCGAGGTCAAGATCCCGCAGTACGCCGACGGCCCGGCCACGCCCGTGGTCAACGAGTGGGTCGACTTCCGCTACTCCGCCCACGCCACCGCGATCGGCAAGAGCCTGCTCACCCAGCTCGACCACAACGGCCGCCGCGACCACCTCTCGCGGCACAAGATGCCCCGCCTCACCTCGCGCACCATCACCAGCGACAAGCTCCTGCTGTCCCGGCTGGAGGCCCAGCCGCCGACGGTGCCCGTCCTCGACCTGCAGGAGTACGCGGTCGGCACGGTGTGCGCGGCGGTCCCGATCACGGCCGGCTCCGCGGTGGGCTGCCTGGCGCTGTCGCTCCCGGTGGAGCACGCCCACCGCCTGCGGCAGGCCGCGGACACCCTCAACCGCAACGCGGCTCCCGTGCTCCTGTCGCTCGCCCTCTAGGCCCCCGCCGGGGCGGTCGCCGACATGGTCACCAGCACCCCTCGGGACCGGGTAGTATTTTCCTCGTCGCCGGCCGCGAAGAGTGGACGGCGGGAGTCATGCGCCGCTAGCTCAGTTGGTTAGAGCAGCTGACTCTTAATCAGCGGGTCCGGGGTTCGAGTCCCTGGCGGCGCACAGAAGAGAGGCCCCTCACCTTGGTGAGGGGCCTCTTCGCATGGGAGCACCGCCCGTCACGGGGCCGTCTCCGTGCGCCCGGAGCAGAACGCCACCGTCAGGTCCCGGACCAGGACCTTGCGCTCGTAGTCGTCGAGCTCGACCAGACCGCGCATGGTCAGCCGGGTCACCGTGTCCTCCACCGAGTCCACCACCGAGGTGAGCATGGTGGCCCGCTGCCGGGCGTCCAGCGCGGCGATCCGGCGCCGGTGCATGGCCGCGGCCACCTCGGGGGCGTACTCGACGCGGACCGGCCGTACCGAGAACACCTCCAGCCCCACCGGCGCGGCATCCGCCGCCACCAGCCGGGTCAGCGCGTCCCCGGCCGACTCCACGGCGCCCCGCGTCCCGCCCGGCAGCTCCACCGGCACCCGGGCCAGCGCCGCCTCCACGCACTCGCGCAGATACGTCTCGTGCTCCTCGACGCCGAGCGTGGCCCGCGCGGTGTCCCGCACCCGCCACACCACGAGCACCACCGCCCGCACCGCGACCCCGTTGCCGTCGGCCGCCGGCATCGGCTCGCTGCGCCAGTGCCGCAGCCGTACGTCGACGCGGCGGCGCAGCAGCAGCGGGTTGACCCACAGCAGGCCGGTGCGCCGGACCGTCCCCCGGTAGCGGCCGAACAGACCGAGCACCCAGGCCCGCCCGGTACGGCCCCGGGACAGCCCCCCGAAGCCGGCCACGCCGAGCGCCCCGGCCCCGGCGTACGCGGCCCACTGGGCGGGGCCGAGGCCCGCGCCCGCGTAGGCGGGCAGCCCGAGCGCCTGCACCGCGAGCCGTGGCAGCACCCCCGCCCACCAGGAGGTGGCCAGGCCCGCGGCCATCCCGCCCGTCCCGGCGAGCACCCCGGCGACGCCGGGCAGCACGGGCGCCGGACGCTCCACCAGGTCGGGGTCGACCTGTGGTGCCGGTCGCGCCTTCACCGGGAGCGGACGTCTCAGGCGCGGCTGCTCGCCCGTGCCCTGCCTGCGGGCCACCACGGCCGGCTTCAGCGGCACCGACACGGGATCGGGGTCGTCGCGGAACAGCAGATGGACGGGGATCTCGGTGGTCGCCTCGTTGTGGATCAGCCGGCCGGGACGGGGCGCCGTCTCGACGGGCCCCTCCGACTCCGACTCGGGCGTGTGTGACGTGGTCGTACTCATGCGTGCCTCCAGCCTCCGCGCCAGATGCGTCATGACAGTGAGCGGTGAGTAGTTCCTGTGGTTACGCGAACAGCCGCCGCCAGGTCTCCGGCCCCGGGTAGCCGTCCACCGCGCCGCCCCGCCAGCCCTGGGACCGCTGGAAGGCGCCGACGGCGCGCCGGTCCGCCTCGCCCCAGCGCGGACCCGGGCCATCGGCGTAGAAGGCGCCGAATCCTTTCTTCGCCAGCTGCTTCCTCAGCTGGGTCACATAGGGGTTCTCGGAGCCCGGCCGGAACATGCCGCGACCGGGGTAGCCGGCGACACCGTGCGAGGCCGGTACGGCCCGAGAGGCGGACGAGGTGGACGGGGTCGACGGGGTCGACGGGGTGGACAAGGTGGACGGGGCCGATGCGGCGGATGGGGACGATCCCACCGCCGCGCGCTTGATGTCCTTGCCCTTCCCGGTCACCAGCAGGTCCCAGGTCTCCGGCCCCGGCAGCCCGTCCGCGGCCGCCCCGGTCCAGCCCTGGGCCAGCTGGAACGCCTGGGTCGCCCGCCGGTCGGCGTCCGACCAGCGCGGGCCGGGGCCCTGCGTGTAGTAGGCGCCGGCGCCGCGGGCGATCAGCATCTCGCCGAGCTGGGTGACGTACTTGTTGTCCGCCCCGGGACCGAAGTACGACGCCCCCGGGAACGGCGCGGCCTTGACGTCGGGCTCCGCACCCGCCGTGCCGGCGGGCACGCCCTTGTACCGGTAGGGGACGTACCGACTGGAGTTGCTCCAGTAGGCGTACGGCGTGGCCAGGCGGCGGGCGTGCGGCGGCGTCTGCTCGTAGGCCGTGTAGTAGGTGTGCGTGTAGTCCGTCCAGCCGCCGAAGAGGACGACGTGCGAGCCCTTCTCCGGGTTGTCGGGGTTGTGGAACAGCAGTATGTCGCCGGGCTGCAGTTCCTCCTTCTTGATCTTCACGCCGAACCCGCCGAGGCTGCCCGTCCACTCGTTGCTCGGCAGCCCCCAGGCCATCGACACGAAGCCCGAGCAGTCCTGCCGGTAGCCGTCGGACCAGTACTTGGACATGCTGTACGGCACCTTCGCGGTGACCCACTTCTTGGCCCGGTTGATGATCTCCGTGCGGGTCGTCGCGGGCGTCGTCGTCGGAGGGGTGGTGGAGCCGCCGCCACCGTGCAACGGGGACTTGGCACCCTGCGGGGTTTCGGGATCGGGGTCCGCGGGGACGCCGGGGCGGCCGGGGGCGGGCGGGGTGGCGAAGGCCGGGACCGCGTGGCCCACGCCGAGGGCGGCGGACGTGGCGGCGGCCACCACCAGGACGCGCCGGGCGGCCGGGTGACCCCCGAACCGGCCCGGCAGTGAAAGCGGGCTCACCCGCCGCCAGTGAGCGCAACCGGGGCAGTCGCAGTCGCTCGCGGGATCGATGTCCTCGAAGACCGGAGTGGTCATGCGATTCCCCTCACATTCGGGGTCGTTTTCCGGACGGAAATGTCCACACCTGTGCACGTTGATCAGTTTCTCAACTGACATCGGGGCGCGCATGTTGACGGTCCGAATGATGTACGTGCGTCCGCCGGGCGAGTCACGACCCTGGCGGGCAGGGGCCGCCTGGCCCCGCGGCGGCGGTCGGGAGCACCCCCGGAGGTCGGGTAGAGTTCTCTTTGTCAGTAGGCGCCGCTAGCTCAGTTGGTTAGAGCAGCTGACTCTTAATCAGCGGGTCCGGGGTTCGAGTCCCTGGCGGCGCACCGACCGAAAGGCCCCTCGCAGCAGCGGGGGGCCTTTCGCATGGCCGGAACCCGGGTCGGACCGGGGCTCGTCCCCTTAATGGCCGGATACCCTCTGGCCATGGCGGCCCGAGACCTGCAGGAGCGGATCAAGAAGCTCATCGTCGACCGGCGACTGCCCTCCGGGGCCCCGCTGCCGACCGAGCCCGAGCTGATGGAGTTCCTCGGCGCCAGCCGGAACTCGGTGCGCGAGGCACTGAAGGCGCTCCAGGCGATGGGCATCGTCGAGATCCGACACGGCTTCGGCACCTACGTCGGCCCCATGTCCCTCGCACCCATGATCGAGGGCCTCGCCTTCCGCACGGTCGCCGGGCACTACCGGGGCGAGGACACCCTGCTCCAGCTGCTCGAACTGCGCGAGGCGGTGGAGACGGGACTGGTCTCCCGGCTGGCCGGGCAGCTCCCGGAGGCCGACCTGACTGAACTGGACGCCCTCGTCGCCCGTATGGAAGGACAGGCCGCCGAGGGGGCGGTCCTCGCCGAGACCGACCGGGCGTTTCACGCCGCCCTGTACCGGGGGCTGGACAACGTGCTGCTGAGCGAGGTGCTGGAGGCGTTCTGGGACGCCTTCCACCGCGTACAGCGGGATCTGGTGGAGGTGCCGCAGGACCCGCGGGTCACCTGCCGCCAGCACCGGGAGATCCTGGACGCGGTCCGCTCCGGCGATTCCGTACGGGCGGAGGAAGCCATAAGAGACCACTTCGGCAACATTCGCACCCGGCTGTCAACGACCGACACGTCCGATCCGCAAGGCCCGCAAGGCCCGCACATGCTCCGCAATGAACCTGTATGACCGGTAAACACCGCGTTTCGCATCTTGCGATCATGATGAACACCGTAGAACCCTGATTGTTCGAGATGCCGCCAATTCGCGGCAGTTGGGGAGCCAGGGGCCGGTTGCCGAGTCCGCGGGGAGGGGAGCCCCGCCCGTGAACGATGCCGAGGGGGCGTCGCGCAACCGGAAGGGTGCGGTTTCCTGTCTACAGGTGTGGAAGACATGGTGACTGTGGCCCACCACTGATCGTCCGTGAAGGTCAAGGGGGACGCGCGCGGGCGAACGGAAGGAACCAACAAACACGCGTGACCTGCGTGTGGGGGGATGACTCATGACGTCGACGCCGACGGGCGCCCGGCAGGATTTCGACCCGTCACAGACCACACAGCTCCGGGTGCCTTCGCACCGGACCGGCAATACCGGAACATTCCGCCGGATCAAGAGGAATCTGCCGAGATACGACTACGAGCACTACAGCCGGCTGGCAGGGCCTCTCACCGAGCCCGACCCGACCACGCCCTACCAGGTGCGCTACCGCTCGCTGCTCTCGCAGGAGCCGCACCGGATCCGCGCCGCGCTCATGCTGGGCGCGGCGCCTCTGCTCTCGCTGGTCCTGCTGGCCTGGCTGCTCCAGCCCGAGCACTGGACCCAACGCGACTACCCCGCCTATGACTTCCTGCCGGCGCTCGACACCGTGATGCTGGTCTCGATCGGTCTGATCGAGTTCTTCCGCTGCATGAACGTGCTGTCGAACGCGCACGCCACGCTGGTCGCCCGCGACCCCGTCCCGGTGGTCCCGCAGACCGGAACCCGGGTCGCGTTCCTGACCTCTTTCGTGCCCGACAAGGAACCGCTGGAGATGGTGACCAGGACACTGGAGGCGGCCGTACGGCTGCGCCACCGGGGCCTGTTGCACGTCTGGCTGCTCGACGAGGGCGACGATCCGGCGGTCAAGGAGGTGTGCGCGCGGCTCGGGGTGCACCACTTCACCCGCAAGGGCGTCGACCGCTGGAACCGCTCCACGGGCCCGCACCGCGCCAGGACCAAGCACGGCAACTACAACGCGTGGCTGGAGGCGCACGGCGACGCCTACGACTTCTTCGCCTCCGTCGACACCGACCACGTGCCGCTGCCCAACTACCTGGAGCGGATGCTGGGTTACTTCCGCGACCCGGACGTCGGCTTCGTCATCGGCCCGCAGGTGTACGGCAACTACGACACCTTCGTCACCAAGGCCGCCGAATCGCAGCAGTTCCTCTTCCACGCGCTGATCCAGCGGGCGGGCAACCGCTACGGCGCCCCGATGTTCGTCGGCACCTCCAACGCCGTACGCATCAAGGCGATCAAGCAGATCGGCGGCCTGTACGACTCGATCACCGAGGACATGGCCACCGGCTTCGAGATGCACCGGGCCAAGAACCCGGCCACCGGGCGGAAATGGCGCTCCGTGTACACCCCGGACGTGCTGGCGGTCGGCGAGGGCCCGAACGCCTGGACGGACTTCTTCACCCAGCAACTGCGCTGGTCTCGGGGGACGTACGAGACCATCCTCAAGCAGTACTGGAAGGGCTTCTGGTCGCTGCCGCCGGGCAAGCTCTTCAACTACACGATGATGATCGTGTTCTATCCGATGTCCGCCCTCAACTGGATTCTGGCGGGGCTGAGTTGCGCGCTGTTCCTGGGCCTCGGCGCCTCCGGCGTCAACATCGACCCGACCGTGTGGCTGATGCTCTACGGCAACGCCTCCGCGCTGCAGATCGGCCTGTACGTCTGGAACCGGCGGCACAACGTCTCCCCGCACGAGCCGGAGGGGTCGGGCGGCGTCGCGGGCATGGTGATGTCCGCGCTGTCGGCGCCGATCTACGCCCGCTCGCTGATGGACGCCGTCCTGCGCCGCAAGAGCAGGTTCGTGGTGACGCCCAAGGGCGATTCGGCCAGCCCCGACACGCTGTTCGGGACCTTCCGGGTCCACTGGTTCTTCATCCTGGTCTTCGGCGGTTCGCTCGCCGCCGGCTTCGTCCTCGGGCACTCCCACCCGGCGATGATCACCTGGGCGGTCTTCGCCCTGCTGATCACCGCCTCGCCGATCCTCGCCTGGCGGTACACCCTGCGGCAGGAGAGGCGGAAGACCCCGGCGGCCGCATCCGCCCCACCCGGGGCCGCCGCACCGCACGGTCCGCACGCGCCGCACGCCCCGCAGCAGCGGCCCACGTGGATCGCCTCGCACGGGGAGCACGGCGAGCACCGGGACGACGAACAGACCATGCAGATCGCCCTGGGTGGACTTGGGGGACGTAAGGAATGAACCACAGTGCCGGCCGCCGTGCCCGTCGACTCGCGATAGGCACGGCGGTGGTCGTCGCGCTGGGCGGAATGAACGGGCCATGGCTCTACCGCTTCGGGACCGCGCAGTACCACCAGTACTCGATCAACAGACCGGAGTACAAAGCCGAGAACGGACACTGGGACGTCATCGAGTTCCCCAAGAAGTACCGCCAGGACACCATCCACGCGGCCCTCCTGCACACCGGCAAGGTCCTGCTGATCGCCGGCTCGGGCAACAACCAGGACAACTTCGACGCGAAGAGGTTCGACACCCGCATCTGGGACCCGGTCAAGGGCACGATCAAGAAGGTGCCCACGCCCAACGACCTGTTCTGCACCGGGCACACCCAACTCGCAAACGGCGACCTGCTGATCGCGGGTGGCACGAAGCGGTACGAGAAGCTCAAGGGCGACGTCACCAAGGCCGGCGGCCTGATGGTCGTGCACAACGAGAACCCGGACAGGCCGATCACCCTGCCCGCCGGCACCGCGTTCACCGGCAAGGGGAACGGCAGGACCTTCGTGTCGAAGGACCCCGTCCTCGTGCCGCGCGCGAAGAAGGTCTTCGCCCCGGGGACCGGAAGGTTCCTGCGCAACGACCCCGGTCTCGGCCGGATCTACGTCGAGGCGCGCAAGAGCGGCACCCGGTACGAGACCGGCACCCAGGACAACTACCGGGTCCAGGGCCTGTCCGGCGCCGACGCGCGCAACACGTACGGCATCGCGCAGAAACTCGCCCTCGACAAGAAGGACTTCCAGGGGATCAGGGACGCCTACGAGTTCGACGTGACCGCGGAGAGGTACGTCAAGGTCGACCCGATGAACGAGGCCCGCTGGTACCCGACGCTCACCACCCTGAGCAACGGCAGAATCCTCAGCGTCTCCGGCCTCGACGACATCGGCCAACTGGTCCCGGGCAAGAACGAGATCTTCGACCCGAAGACCAGGAAGTGGACGTACACCAGGAAGATCCGGCAGTCCCCGACCTACCCGGCACTGTTCCTGACGGAGAACGGGAAGATCTTCTACTCCGGCTCCAACGCGGGCTACGGCCCCGACAACGTGGGCCGCACGCCCGGCATCTGGGACGTGGACACCAACAGGTTCACCAGGCTGCCCGGGCTGAGCGACCCGGACATGATGGAGACCTCCGGCACGGTGCTGCTGCCGCCCGCGCAGAACCAGAAATACCTGGTGATCGGTGGCGGCGGGGTCGGCGAGTCCGGACTGTCGAGCAAGCGGACCCGGCTGATCGACCTGAAGGCGACGCATCCGAGGTTCACGGACGGGCCCGCGCTGGAGGAGGGCACGCGCTATCCGCAGTCCTCGATCCTGCCCGACGACACCGTGCTGGTGTCCGGCGGCTCACAGGACTACCGGGGCCGAGGCGACTCCAACATCCACCAGGCCCGGCTCTACCACCCGGACGGCAACAGCTTCACCCGGGTCGCCGACCCGCTGGTGGGCCGCAACTACCACTCGGGCTCGATCCTGCTGCCCGACGGCCGGGTGATGTTCTTCGGCTCCGACTCCCTGTACGCGGACAAGGCCGATACCAAGCCGGGCGTGTTCGAGCAGCGGATCGAGATCTACACGCCGCCGTATCTGTACCGGGACTCGCGGCCGTCGCTGTCCGGCGGGCCGCGGACGATCGCCCGCGGCGGGTCGGGAACGTTCACGTCGCGGCATGCCGCGACGATCAGGAAGGCGCGGCTGATCCGGCCGAGCGCCTCGACCCATGTGACGGACGTCGACCAGCGGTCGATCGCGCTGGACTTCAGGACGTCCGGGACGAAGGTCACGGTGACGGTGCCGAAGAACCGGAATCTGGTCCCGTCGGGCTGGTACATGCTGTTCGTGGACGACGATCAGGGGACGCCGAGCAAGGCGCAGTGGGTGAAAGTGCCCTAGCCGCGGATGAGTTGGGGGCGCTCTCCGGCAGCGGAGGGCGCCCCGGTTCTATTTGCTGGCCTTGGCGAGCTTGAGCGCGTAACTCGGCCACCACGCACCGGCCTTCGGCCCGCCCTTGCACGTGCCGTCCGACTCCCCCGGGCGCTTGGCCCACAGATAGGCGTCCACCAGCGGGTCCGCCGTCCTCGCCGTCGGCGCCTCGCCCAGCGCCCGCCCCGGCGGGTTGCACCAGCGCTCGTCCGGGCTGCCGCCCGTGTAGGGGCCGTTGCCGTTGCGGCTGGTGTCGATGACGAAGTGCTTGCCGCCGACCTTCGCCGCGAGCTGCCTGCCGTAGCCGATGGAGTCCTTCGTCGAGTAGAAGTTGGAGACGTTGACGGCGAGGCCGTCGGCCTGGTCGACGCCCGCCCGCCGGAGGGGCTCGACGATCTGGTCGGGGTTTCCCCCGCCGGCGTTGCCCGCGTCCAGGTACACCTTGGTGTTCTTCAGGGACTTCAGCCTGGCGACGGCGCCCTTGAGGAGGTCGTAGCGCTCCTCGTGGAACTCGGCGGGGGTGCAGCCGTTCACCAGGTGCAGTACGGCGTCCGGCTCCAGGATCACCGTCGCCGGGCGGTCGCCGATGCCCTGGGCGACGCCGTCGATCCAGGCCCGGTAGGCGTCACCGTCGGCTGCGCCTCCTCGGGAGTACTGGCCGCAGTCGCGGTGCGGGATGTCGTAGAGGACGAGCAGCGCGGTGCGGTCGGACCGCTGCGCGGCCTCGGTGTAGCCGCGGGCCTCCTGTTCGGGGTTCTCCGGGCCGATCCACTCCCCGGTCGGCTGCTCGGCGATCTTTCTGATCTGGTCGGCGTCGGACTTCCTGCCGTCCTTCTCGAAGGCGGCGACCTGCCGGGCCGCGTTCCCGTCGGGGTTCACCCAGAACGGGTCGGCCGCTTTCGGCTGTTGAGCGATCCTCGCGCCCGCGTCGTCGGTCTTCCCCCCGCCCCCTCCCCCGGAAGAACACCCGGCGACCAGCAGTGCCGCCCCCAGCACCGCCGCGGACGCCCGTGTCCGTGCCGATAAAAGGGCCCCCCAGCTGTCGTACATCCAACTCCCCTTTGGGTGCACTGTTCCAGGCGCCAATCGTGACATACCTGTCGTGCCGGTCACGAGGTCGCACGGGCGTTGTCGGAGACCTGTTACAGCGGCCGGTCGCAGCGACATGGTGCGGCCCGGTCGACGGCTTCCGGAGGGGAGCGGGCCGTCGACCGGGCCAGGAACAAGGGAGTTGGGGAGGTGGAACCGGGATCACGCAGCGGTTCCCGTGAGGTACGCCGAGACGACCACGTTCGCCGTGTAGCTGTTGCTCGTCCGGTCGAAGGTGCCGCCGCAGGTGATCAGCCGCAGCTCGGCGCGGCTCGACTGGCCCGTGCCGTAGACCTGTTGGGCGTCGAAGTGGTCGCGGGGCACGACCCGGACGTCGTCCACGGTGAACTCGGCGACGCGGCCGTCGTCACGGGCCACGCGCACGGTCTCACCGGGGCGCATCGTGCTGATCTTGTAGAACACGGCGGGCTGGGTGGTGGTGTCCACGTGCCCCACCATGACGGCGGTCCCGCTCGCCCCGGGCTGCACGCCCGCCGCGTACCACCCGACCGTCCCCGGCTGGTCGAACGGCGGCGGATCCACCGCCCCCTGCCCGTTCAGCCCGCGGCCGACGACGGGTGCCCGCACGCCCAGCTCGGGGATGTCGAGGCGCTGCGGCAACGCGTTGCCCAACGGCTTCGCCTCGGGCGGGAGTTCCGACTCGTCGGGGCGTCCCACGGCGGCTATGTCACCCGTCGTGGGCCCCGATATCCCCGGCGGCACGTCGGCCACCTCACGCCCCCACAACCACAGCCCGAGCAGCAGCATCACCCAGGCCACACCGGTCAGCAATCGCCCGGTCCCGACGGACCGCTCACGGTCGGACATCGTGACGCGCTCTCAGTGCGAGCCCCGGCGGCGCCGGGCGGCGGAGGAGGTCCCCCCGGCCCGGGCGGTGCCGAAGGCTCGGGGAAGCAGCCCGACGGCGATCGCCGCGAGCCCGGCCAGGACGAGACCGGTGACCGCCTGTGCGGTACCGGGCCCGGCCGCGCGCCTCGCGTCCTCGGAGGCGAGGCGCGCGGCGCCACCGCCGCCCGCGGGGACGGGGGCGACGGGCGTGGGCGACACGACGCCCGAGGGCTGGGCCGACGGTGCGGACGACGCCGGGTCCGACTGGTTGTCGCGACCGGACTGGTCGGACTGCCCGTCGGACTGGTTGTCACGGCCGGACGGGGAATCCGACCGGTCTCCTTGGTCCGACTGCTCGCCCGAGTCGTCACCGTGGCCGGACTGCCGGTCCGACTCCTGTACGGGGGCGATCTTGCCGACGAGCGAGTCGCGGGCGCAGGCGATCGTCATGTCGTACAGGCTGGTGGCCGCCTTTCCGCAGTCACTCGCCCGCACCGCGGCGTCGGTGCCGGCGGGCGGGGTCAGCGGGATCGCGGAGTCCCCGGCGCCGTCGGCCGCGTAGGCGGTGGGGGTGAGCGCGACGGCGGTCAGGAGCCCTGAACAGAGAGTGAGGCGTATTGAGCCCATCGTGAACCTCCAGATATCAGGAGGCTCCCTCGCGAGCCCGGGCCCCGCATCCGGGCAGCGGCGCCGATTACTCCATTCGGGGAAGGAAGC
The DNA here is from genome assembly GCF_040645355.1 of Streptomyces sp. NPDC046805. Classification (NCBI taxonomy): domain Bacteria; kingdom Bacillati; phylum Actinomycetota; class Actinomycetes; order Kitasatosporales; family Streptomycetaceae; genus Streptomyces; species Streptomyces sp. NPDC046805. The sequence continues at coordinate 45,587 of NZ_JBEYYC010000016.1, forward strand.
GCAGGTCGTCCCCTGATCCCGGGTTCCGCCGTCGCCGGGGACGACCCGCTGCATAGCATGGTCATCTCACACGTTCGCGCAGGGCGGGAGTCCGTACCCATGACACAACGCAAGCCGATCGAATCGTGGCTCACCGACATGGACGGCGTGCTGATGCACGAGGGCATCCCCGTGCCCGGCGCGGACGCCTTCATCAAGAAACTGCGTGAGTCGGGGCGTCCGTTCCTCGTCCTCACCAACAATTCGATGTACACCGCGCGCGACCTGCACGCCCGGCTGAGCCGAATCGGTCTCGACGTCCCGCTGGAGAACATCTGGACCTCGGCCCTGGCCACCGCCAAGTTCCTGGACAACCAGCACCCCGGCGGCACGGCCTATGTGATCGGCGAGGCCGGCCTGACCACGGCCCTGCACGACGTCGGCTACGTGCTGAGCGACATCGACCCGGACTTCGTGGTCCTGGGCGAGACGCGGACCTATTCCTTCGAGGCGCTGACCAAGGCGATCCGGCTGATCAACAACGGCGCCCGCTTCATCGCCACCAACCCCGACAACACCGGCCCCTCCCCCGAGGGCGCGCTCCCCGCGACCGGGTCCGTCGCCGCGCTGATCACCAAGGCCACGGGCAAGAAGCCGTACTTCGTCGGCAAGCCCAACCCGCTGATGATGCGCAGCGCCCTGAACACCATCGGGGCGCACTCGGAGACGAGCGCGATGATCGGCGACCGCATGGACACGGACGTCCTGGCCGGACTGGAGGCCGGCATGGAGACCTTCCTGGTCCTCACCGGCCTGACGGCCAAGACCGACCTGGAGCAGTACCCGTACCGGCCGACGAAGGTCGTGGACTCCATTGCCGATCTTGTCGACCTGGTCTGACGCGGGGGCCGTCTGACATCGCGGCTGCTGGTTACGCAGGGGGCTCGCTCAGCGGCGCCTGCGCGCCAGCAGCTTCGCCCCGATGCCGACGAGAAGCAGCAGGCCGGCGGTCAGGGCGGCGAGGGAGGTGCCGATGCCGGTACCGGGCAGCTCGAAGGGGAGGCCGGTGCCCGGGGAGGCGCTGGAAGACGCATCGGGACTGGGGGCGGCGTCGGCACCAGGGCTGGAGCTGCCGCCGGGTCCGGGCGTGAGGCGGGGGTCGGGAACCGAACTGGCAGCCCGGCTGGGGACCGTACCGGGAGTGGCCTGCTCGACGGGAACCGGCTCGGCGTCGATCCCGAACCGGTAGTCGTTGGACTGCCCGATCCAGTCGCCGTCGGCTCCGTGCCGTTGGACGACGGCCGCGTTCGCCGTGACCTGGTTGGGCACCGCGTCGTCGGCGACGGCGAGCCGCACCTTCACGCTGACCGTCTTGCGGGGGGCGACGGTGAACCCGGGGAAGCCGGCGTCGAACGCCCCGACCAGCTCGTCCTCGTCGGTGGTCTCGAACCGCACGGGGTACGCGCGCGTGCCGTCGTAGAACTCCAGCCGCGGCTGCGACGCCTTGAGCACCTGCTCGTCGTCCATGAGGACGAGGACCGGGTGGACGGAGGTGCAGGTGCTGCTGCCGGTGTTGGTGAGGTCGATGTACCAGGTGCCGGAACCGCCGCCCGACTCGTACGTCCCCGGGCCACCGTGGATACGGGTGGTGAGCGGGAAGGAGCGGTCACCGGATCCGGCGCAGGAAGGGCCCGACTCCGCGTGGGCGGTGACCGCAGGCGCCGGAAGAAGGGCGGCGGCTGCGGCTGCGGCTGCCGGAAGGCAGAGGGACAGGGGCTTGCACAGTCGTCGCATGAACACAAGATTCTGACGACGAAGGCCCCCGGCGGGCGGCACCGCGCCGACGACATGACTCGCTCGGCGGCCCGAGACAGCCCGACCGGCCGAGCGCCATCGCTCCCGTCCCCGTCCCCGTCCCCGGCGTCACATGCCGGCCCGCCCGAACAGCGCCCCCAGCACCAACTGCGCCGCCCCCTCCGCCACGCCCCGCGCCCCGCCGGAGGCGACCCGTACGGGTACGGCCCCCTCGGGCGCGCCCTCGCGCCGGGCGCGGGCGTCGAGGACCGCGGCGACACCGCGTACGAACTCCTCGGGCGCCGCGGCGACCGTACGGCCGCCCAGCAGCACGAGGTCGATGTCGAGGAGCCCCACCAGATTCGCGGCCCCCGCGCCGAGCACCCGTGCCGCCTCCGCCAGGTCACCGCGTTCCACGGCCGCCAGGCACAGCGCCTCGACGCATCCCCGGTCTCCGCACCCGCACACCGGCCCGTCCAGCTGGATGACCTGGTGTCCGAACTCCCCGGCGCCGGTCCGCGCGCCCCGGTGCACGCTCCCGCCGATCACCAGCCCGGCCCCGAGCCCCGTGCCGAGATGCAGATACGCGAACGAGCCGCCCCCGCCCCTGCTCCCTTCCGCCCCTCCTCTCGCGACCGCGAGGCCGAGCGCCGCCGCGTTCGTGTCCTTGTCGACGACGACGGGGATGCCGAGACCGAGCCGCTCGGCGAGCGCGTCCCGCAGCGGGAACCCGTCCCACTCCGGGAAACCGGTGACCCGGTGCAGCACACCGCGGGTGTGGTCGAGCGGTCCCGGCAGGGCGACGCCGACGCCCAGGAGCGAGCCCGGCGCCGACGGCAGCAGTTCCTCCACCTGACGGGCCGTGTGCGCGAGAACCGCCTCCGCCCCGGCCCCCAGGTGCACGGCGCCCCGCCCCTCGGCCACCACCGCGCCGGTGAGATCGCAGAGCACCGCCCGCGCCTCGTCCCGGTCCAGGTGCACCCCCACCGCGTGCCCGGCCTCCGGCACCAGCCGCAGCACGGTCCGCGGCTTGCCGCCGGTGGACGCCCGCCGCCCCGCCTCCGCGGCGAAGCCCTCCTCCCGCAGCCGACCGGTGATCTTGCTGACCGCCTGCGGAGTCAGCCCGGTGCGCTCGGCGATCTCCAGGCGGCTGATCCCCTCGGCCCCCGCGGTCCGCAGCAGGTCGAGCACGAGCGCGGTGTTGTGGCTGCGCAGGGCGAGCAGGTTCGCCCCGCCCGGTCCGCCGCCGGGTCCCACCGTCGCGCTCCTTATGCCGGCCACCACCCTGCGACTCCTCCGCCTTCCGCGGCCATGCTGCCCGCGCTGCCCCTGCTCACGCCCCCATTGTCCCCGACACTTGCACTTTGGCAACAGCGTTGCGAAAGTGGGACGCATGACTACTGGCACGACTGGCACGACTGGTGCGCCCGGCCCCTCCGGCTCCGGCACCCCCCTCCGCGTGGGCCTGATCGGCTACGGCCTCGCGGGCTCCGTCTTCCACGCCCCGCTCATCGCCTCGACCGAGGGCCTCACCCTCGACACGGTGGTCACCGCGAACCCCGAGCGGCAGGAGCAGGCCCGCGCCGAGTTCCCGGACGTCAGCATCGTCACCACCGCCGACGAGCTGTTCGACCGCGCCGACGAGCTGGACCTGATCGTCATCGCGTCCCCGAACAAGACGCACGTCCCCCTGGCCACCGCCGCCCTCAAGGCGGGTCTGCCGGTCGTGGTCGACAAGCCGATCGCCGGTGCGGCCGCCGAGGCCCGCGAGCTGGCCGCCCTCGCCGAGGCGCGCGGCCTGCTCCTGTCGGTCTTCCAGAACCGCCGCTGGGACAACGACTTCCTCACCTTGCAGAAGCTCATCACCGAGGGCGAGTTGGGCGACGTATGGCGCTTCGAGTCCCGCTTCGAGCGCTGGCGCCCGCAGCTCAAGGGCGGCTGGCGCGAGTCCGGTGACCCGGCGGAGGTCGGGGGCCTGCTGTACGACCTCGGCAGCCATGTCGTCGACCAGGCCCTGGTCCTCTTCGGCCCCGTCACCCAGGTGTACGCCGAGGCCGTCGTGCGCCGCGACGGCGCCGAGACGGACGACGACACGTTCATCGCGCTCACGCACGCGAGCGGCGTCCGCTCTCACCTCTACGTCTCCGCCACCACCGCTCAACTCGGTCCCCGTTTCCGGGTCCTGGGCTCGGAGGCGGGCTATGTGAAGTACGGCCTGGACCCGCAGGAGGCCGCTCTGCGCGAGGGCCTGCGCCCCGGGCCGTCCTGGGGCGCGGAGCCGGACGCCCTGTGGGGCAGGCTCGGCGCCGGCGAGTCCCCGCTCACCGGCGGCGGCCGCCCCGTACCGACCCTGCCGGGCGACTACCTGGCGTACTACGAGGCCATCGCCGAGGCCCTCCTCGACGGCGGCCCCAACCCGGTGACCGCGCAGGAGGCGGCCGCCGCCCTCGACGTACTGGAGGCGGCCCGCGTGTCCGCCCGCGACGGAGTGGCGGTGACGCTGTGACCCGCGACGCGCAGACCACCCCCGAACTCACCCCGGGCATCGAGGAACTGGAGGCGCAGGAACGCCGCCTGGTCTTCAGCCGGTTCACGTACGAGGACGCCTGGGCCCTCGGCTCGCTCCTCGTGGAGATGGCCCGCGAGCGCCAGGCCCCGGTCGCCATCGACATCCACCGAGCCGGCCAGCAGCTCTTCCACGCCGCACTGCCCGGCTCCACCCCCGACAACGACGCCTGGATCGCCCGCAAGCGCCGCGTGGTGGAGCGCTACAACGCCGCGTCGTACCTGGTCGGCGCCCGCTTCCGGGCCAAGGGCTCGACGTTCGAGGACTCCTCCCGCCTGGACCCCGACATGTACGCGGCCCACGGCGGCTCGTTCCCGATCACCGTCGAGAACGTGGGCGTGGTCGGCGCCGTCACGGTCTCCGGCCTGCCCCAGCTCCAGGACCACCGCTTCGTGGTGGAGGCGCTGGAGCGGTTCCTGGGCGCGTAGTCACCGAGCGGGATTAACCCGGGTCCCCCTCCGGTTGTGACTGTCGTACGCGAAATCGATCATGGAACGACACCCGCCCGGAGGGAACGCACCCATGAGCACGCCCCTGAAGGAATCAGTCGGCCGGTACGGCATCTGGAACGTCGGACTCCGCTCGGAGGACCCGGCCCTACGCCCCGAGATCGCCGAGGCCGCCGCCGAGCTGGAGCAACTCGGTTACGGCGCCGTCTGGTTGGGTGGCAGCAGCGCCCCGCGTCACGCCGTACCGCTGCTCGACGCCACCTCGCGGCTGGCGGTCGGCACGAGCATCCAGAGCATCTGGCAGTACGACGCCGACGCGAGCGCGGCCGGCTTCACCGAGGTGGAGTCGGCCCACCCCGGCCGCTTCGTGCTCGGTCTCGGCGTGAGCCACGCCAAGCGCGCGGAGCAGTACCGCCGCCCGTACTCGGCGATGGTCTCCTACCTCGACGGGCTGGACGCGGCCGGGGTCCCGGCCGGACGCCGGGTCCTGGCGGCCCTCGGCCCGAAGACGCTGCAGCTGTCGGCCGACCGGGCGGCGGGCGCGATCCCCTACCTGGTCACGCCCGAGCACACAGCCCAGGCCCGCGAGATCCTGGGCGAAGCCCCGCTGCTGGCCCCGGAGTTCGGGGTCGTCCTGGAGACCGACCCGACCCGCGCCCGGGCCCTGGCCCGCGAGCACCTCGCCATGTACCTCACCCTCCCCAACTACACCAACAACTTCGCGCGCCTCGGCTTCACCGAGGACGACCTGGCCGACGGAGGCAGCGACCGCCTGATCGACGCCCTGTACGCCTGGGGCGACGAGGACCGCATCCGCACCCGGGTCAACGCCTTCTTCGACGCGGGCGCGGACCACGTGGCGCTCCAGGTGGCGGACGGCGGCCCGAGGGAGGCGCTCCCGCGGGAGGCCTGGCGGAGGCTCGCCGACATCCTGATCTGACGGGACTCGGGAGGGGGCTCAGGCGTCCGTGAACTCCTGGCGCTGGCGCCCGAGCCCCTCCACCTCCAGCTCGACGACGTCCCCGGCCCTCAGGTAGGGCTTGGGCTCGGGCCGCCCCATCGCAACTCCGGCCGGCGTACCGGTGTTGATGACGTCACCGGGGTGCAGGGTCATGAACCGGCTGACGTACCGCACGACTTCACCCACGGGAAATATCTGCTCGGCGGTGGTGCCGTCCTGCTTGAGCTCCCCGTTGACCCAGAGCCTGAGCGACAGCGTCTGCGGATCCGGCACCTCGTCGGCCGTCACGAGCCACGGCCCGAGCGGATTGAACGTCTCGCAGTTCTTGCCCTTGTCCCAGGTCCCGCCCCGCTCGATCTGGAACTCCCGCTCGGACACGTCGTGCCCCACCGCGTACCCCGCGACATGCGCGAGCGCCTCCTCGTCCGACTCCAGGTAGCGCGCCGTACGCCCGATGACGACGGCCAGTTCCACCTCCCAGTCGGTCTTGACCGACCCGCGCGGCACGAGCACGCTGTCGTACGGCCCGACGACGGTGTCCGCGGCCTTGAGGAAGACGACCGGCTCGGCAGGCGGCTCGGCCCCGGTCTCCCGGGCGTGATCGTGGTAGTTGAGCCCGATGCACACGACCTTCCCGATCCGCCCGACCGGCGCCCCGACCCGCATCTCGCCCGCGCCGTCCAGCACGGGCAACTCCCCCGCCTCGGCGGCGTTCCGGATCCGCGCGAGCGCGGCGTCGTCGGCGAGCAGCGCCCCGTCGATGTCGTCCACGACCCCCGACAGATCCCGCAGAATCCCCTCGGCATCGAGCAAAGCGGGCCGCTCCGCCCCCGCCACACCGACTCGCATCAGCTTCATGGTCACCGTCTCCCTGGATCGCGTACGCCCACACCCGACCGGCCGACGGAGGCGGTAGGCGGCAGCCGTCGCCACCCCTCGCCGTCCATCGGCGGACTGACCGATCCCACAAGGTGCGGGGGCGGTGCGCAATACCCGGTTCACGGACTGGACGGCACCGGACCGGACGGTCCCGCCTGCGCGTCACACGTGTTCGGTCTCGAGGGGCTCCAGCAACCGCCGGGGCTCAAGGAGCGCCCGGCTGACCGGATCGGCCGGGTCGGGGTCGAGTCCGGGCCCCGGCTCCATGAGGACGTCCTCCACCGGTACGACGGTCCCGCAGGCGCGGCATTCGCCGTACGGCCCGAGTTCGGTACCGCAGTCCGCGTGCCGGAAGTAGCGCAGCTGCGTCTCGCCGTACTGCTCGCGCCTCCACAGCCCGAGCGCGCGCAGCGTCGGCCAGAGGGCGATGCCCCGCGCGGTCGGGACGTACTCGTCCCTCGGCGGCGACTGCTGGTACCGGCGCTTCTCCAGGATTCCTTCGGCCGTGAGGGTCCGGAGGCGGGCGGCCAGGACGGCGCGCGGAATGCCGAGGTGGACGAGGAAGTCGTTGTAGCGGCGGATGCCGTAGAGGGCGTCGCGGACGACGAGGAGCGTCCAGCGCTCGCCGACGATCTCCAGCGCGCGTGCGATCGAGCACTCCTGCGTCGCGTAGTCCTTGCCCAGTGCCATGACGTCCACCTTAGCCACTTTCCGACATTCAGGTTCAGTGACCGAACCGACCGTGCTACGGTGCCGATATGCCTAGGTTCAATGAACGAACCCTGACGGACGCCCATGCACCCGGCGGCGCCCCACGCACGGCACCCCGCACAGAAGCGCCCCCGCACCCACGGGTCACGCTCGCCCTGACCAGCGCCGCGACGGCGGTGGCCCTGATGACGTACACGGCCCCGATGGTCACGCTGCCCGACACCGCGGCGGCCCTGCACACCCCCCTCTCCGCCCAGGCCTGGCTCCTGAACGGCACCCCGCTGGGCCTGGCCGCCCTGCTCCTGGTGGCCGGCAGCCTGGCCGACGACTACGGCCGCCGCCGCATCTTCCTCTCCGGCACGCTGGCGCTCGGGGTGACGACGGCACTGGGCGCCCTGGCCACGTCCACCTGGGCCTTCACCCTGGCCCGTATCGCCCAGGGCGCCGCGAGCGCGGCGATCCTGGCGAGCAGCCTGGGCCTGCTGGTGACGGCGTTCCCGACCCCGCGGGGCCGCCTGCACGCGACGGGCGTCTGGGGCGCCTTCGTGAGCGGCGGCATCGCGACCGGCCCCCTGGTCGCCGGGGCGATGCCCAACTGGCGCTGGGCGTACGGCGTCCTGGGCGCGACGGCACTGGTGGTGGCCGGACTGGGGCTGGGCAGGCTCCCGGAGTCCCGCTCACCGAGGGGCCGCCGTCCGGACGTAGCCGGGGCAATGACGTTCGGTCTCGCACTGGTGGCACTGGTCGCCGCGCTGACACTGGGCCGGGACGGCTGGCTGCGGGCGCCCGTTGGGTTGTTGCTGGCGGCGTCGACGGCACTGATCGGAATCTTCACGGCCATCGAGCGCCGGGCGGCCGCCCCGATGATCGACCTGAGCCTGCTGCGCAGCCCCCGCTTCCTGGCCTCCGCCTCCGGCGGCCTCTTCACGGGCCTGGCGGTGATCGGCCTGTTCAGCTTCCTGCCGGCGCTGTTGCAGCGGAGGCTGGGCCTGTCGGCCATGGACACGGCCTGGCTGTTCCTGCTCTGGTCGGGACTGTCCTTCACGGTGGCCTTGCAGGCCAAGCGGCTGGCGGGAAGGGTGGCGCCGCGCAAGCAGTTGGCGACGGGCTTCCTGCTGCACGCCATAGGCGCACTGACGATGCTGGGCGCGATGGACGCCGGTTCATGGACCCGGCTGCTGCCGGGCCTGGTGCTCGGCGGAACGGGCAGCGGCCTGCTGAACGCGGCACTCCCCTTGCTGGCGGTGGAATCGGTACCGACCGCGCGGGCGGCGATGGGCTCGGGGGCACAGCAGACGTTCAGGTACATCGGCTCGTGCGCGGGGGTTGCACTGACGATCGCGCTCGCGACATCCTCCGGCGGGGGTCTGGCGCGGGGCGCGGACGTGGCGATGGTGGTGTCGGCGGGGTTGGCCGTGGTGGGGGCGGGATGTGTGGTCGGCCTGCGGGAGCGAGGGTGACCACGGGACTGCCCTGCCCGCAAGGCATCAACCGGGAGAACGGCCGAGCACCGTCGGACCGGAGGCTCCCTCTCCTTTGTCACCGCACGGCAGTACGGTGTCCCCCATGCGCCCCGACACGCCTGCCGAGAACGTCGACCACACCTCCGAAGCGGCACGCCTGGAGCGGACCGCCGGCCTGCACCCCGAGGACGCCGAGGCCCTGCTCCTGCAGGCCGCGGCCCACCTGGAGCTCTCCGGCGACCGCCCCGCCGCGACCGCGCTCTACGACCGCCTGATCTCCTCCACCCAGGAACTGGAGAACCCCCACCTGGTACGCGCCCTCAAGGCCTCCAACCTCTGGGAGTACGGCCACGAGGCGGAGGCGAGGGCCATCATCGGCGGAGTCCGCACCGCGGCACCCCGCGACCCGGCCCCCTGGGTGATCGTGGCGGAGTCCCTGGAGTCCCACGACGAGCTGGAGGCGGCGCAGGACACGTTCACGGAAGGCGCCCGCCTGCTCCTGACGGACGCGCCGGAACCCCCGCACTCCACACACGCACTGCTCTTCGGCCGCCACCGGGTCCGCAGGATGCTGGGCCTGCCCCACGACGACTGGGACACCCTGGCCGATACCCTCCACTCCTCGTCCGTCTCCCTGGACGAACTCCACGACCCGAAGCGCGTGTGGTCCCTCGGCTCGGACAACCCGGCGGAACTGGAGGCGGAGATCTCCCGCCTACGCGCAGAACTGGACACGTACCGCGAAGCCCTGTCCCGCCCCTTCCCGGTAGCGGTCCTGCACTGGCCGGCGGCCGAGTTGGAGGAACTGGTGGCGGCGTACCCCTCCCTCGCCGCCGAGTACCCGACCCGGGCGGAGCACCTCGCGACGATAGAGGCGTCGCTGCGCGAGCTGGCATCGTCCGGCACGGCCAACCTGGGAATCGTCGCGGGCACGGTGCCGTCGTACGAGGCGTTCGCCGCATCGGAGGCCTCGTCTCCGGCCGACGTGGCCTTGCTGCCGCAGTATGCGACGACGCTCGCGGCTCGGGGGCGGGCTGTGGAGTGGCCGCCGCAGCGGGGGGCTATCTGCTGGTGTGGTGGTGGGCGGGGTTACGGGGAGTGTCACGGCGTCTGACATCGGCGGAGCCGGTCCACTCCGAGATCGCTGTATGCCGAACAGACCTCCGTTGTCAGTGACTGCTGTTAGAACTGATCCATCCATAGATGGGGCGGGTTGAAGGAGCGGTCTTGGTGGAGTCGGGGGGCCTGTCGGAGCCGGTCGCGGGCGTGTACGAGCAGCTCATCACCGAGGGACTGCACCATCGGATAGAGGGCCTCGAAGCCGCGGGCTGGAAGGCGATCGACGACGAAGTCAGCGCGGAGTCCACGCCGCATGTACTGGCCCGTCACGTGGCCGAGGCGGTGCGGCGCCGGCTGAGCGGGCTGCCGCACAAGGACCAGGTGGCCGCGGCCAACCGGATCATGCGGTCGCTGGCCGCCGGCGCACCCGACGGGGAGCCGGGCGAAGCCGACGGCGCCATCGCCGACGGCCCCCGGCAACTCCTCGCTCTCGCCGAGCAGGAAGCACCCGGCGTCTACGCCATCCGCCCCCTGACCCCACTTTCCGAGACCGCGCTCATCACCAACGCGCCGGACGATCCCAACCTGGGCGCCGAGTTGCGCGCGGAACTCGCCACGGCCGACCGCATCGATCTGCTCTGCGCGTTCGTCAAGTGGCAGGGCATACGGGTGCTTGAGGACGCGCTGCGTGCGGCGAGGAAACGCGGCGTCACCATCCGGGTCATCACGACCACCTACATCGGCGCAACCGATCGATTCGCGTTGGATCGCCTGGTGCGCGAGTTCGGTGCCGAGGTCAAGGTCAACTACGAGATCCGGACGACTCGTCTGCACGCCAAGGCCTGGCTGTTCCGCCGCAACACCAAGTTCGACACGGCGTACGTGGGCAGCTCCAATCTGTCGAGGGCCGCGCTGCTCGACGGCCTGGAGTGGAACGTACGGCTGTCCTCGGTCGCCACTCCCCGAGTCCTCAAGAAGTTCGAGGCGACCTTCGACGCCTACTGGGACGATGCGGCATTCGAAACGTACGACCCCGATCGGGACGGGAAGCGGCTCGCCGAAGCGTTGGCCCTGGCGGGCGGAAGCGGCAAGGGTCCGGGCGACGAGCTCACGATCAACGTCTCCGGACTCGAGGTACGACCGTTCCCGCACCAGCGCGACATGCTGGAACGCCTCCGCGTCGAACGGGAGATCCGCGGCCACCACGAGAACCTCCTGGTGGCGGCGACCGGTACCGGCAAGACCGTCATGGCGGCCCTGGACTACCGCCGCCTGCGCGATCAGCGGGGCGGCGAGCTGCCTCGGCTGCTTTTCGTGGCTCATCGCAAGGAGATCCTGAAGCAGTCGCTGCGCACCTATCGCGAGGTGCTCGCCGACGGCTCATTCGGTGAACTGCTCTTCAACGGGCAGGAACCCCGCGAATGGACGCATGTGTTCGCCAGCGTCCAGTCCCTCAATCTCCAGCGGTTGGAACAGCTCGATCCCGGCCACTTCGACGTCATCGTCATCGACGAGTTCCACCACGCCACGGCGAACACCTACCGCCGCGTCCTCAGGCACTTCACCCCGACCGAACTCCTCGGCCTCACCGCGACACCGGAGCGGATGGACGGTCTCTCCGTGCAGGAGGAGTTCTTCGAAGGTCGGATCGCCGCCGAGATGCGCCTGTGGGAAGCGCTCGAGAACGATCTCCTGTGCCCCTTCCACTACTTCGGCGTGCCGGATGGAACGGACCTGTCCCAGCTCGACTGGCGAGCCGGTTCCTACGACAGGGACCAGCTCGGCAACCTCTACACGGCCAGCAACGCACGGGCTCTCATCGTCATCAACCAGGTTCGGGCCAAGATCGCCGATCCATCGGCCATGCGCGCCCTGGGCTTCTGCATCTCCAGGGCGCACGCGCACTTCATGGCCGACTGCTTCAACAAAGCGGGCCTCCGAGCCGCCGCGCTCGACAGCAGGTCGACGGCCGAGGAACGCGAGCGCACGCTGAACGACCTCAAGAACGGCAAGATCCAAGTCATCTTCTCCGTCGACCTGTTCAACGAGGGCCTGGACATCCCCGACGTCGACACGCTGCTTCTCCTGCGCCCGACGAACAGCGCGACCGTCTTCCTCCAGCAGTTGGGGCGTGGGCTACGCCGTACCCCGAACAAGCCAGTGCTGACCGTGCTCGACTTCATCGGCCAGCATCGGGCCGAGTTCCGGTTCGAGGCGCAGTTCCGCGCTCTGACCAACCTCTCCCGCAATCGCTTGGTCGACAGTATCGAGCGCGACTTCCCACACCTTCCCTCCGGCTGCCAGATCATCCTGGAGGGCAAGTCCAAAGACCTCGTCCTCGACAACATCCGTACGCAGCTCAACGCCACCGTCAACACACTGGCGAAGGAAGTCAGGGACTTCAGCACTCTCAAGCTCGCCTCCTACCTGCACGAAAGCCGGCGGGAGATCAACGAGCTCTACAGGAGCTCGAATTCCTGGACCAAGGTCCTCCGCAAGGCCGGCGTCATCACGGAGCCCGCGCTACTGGGCGAGGAGGAACTCCTCAAGCGCGTACACGCCTTCCTGCATGTGGACGACCCCGAGCGGGCCCGCAAGTATCTGCGTCTCCTCGCGGACGACGCCCCCGACTACGAGACGCTTTCCGCGACGGAGCAGACGTACGCCCGCATGCTGTTCTTCAACCTGTGGGACAGGGCGGGCGGCTTCTCCGGCTACGGGGAGGGCCTGGCATCCCTGCGCGCCCAGCGGTTGGTGCGGGACGAGCTGCGACAGGTCCTGTCGTACGTCCTCGATCGGACCGACCACTTCCCGATCTCCCTGAACGGCCCGCTCACCCACATCCCGCTGAAGATCCACAGCTCGTACAACCGCTCCGAAATCCTCGCAGCCCTCGGGGTGGCCCGCCTGGGTGGTCAGATGCCCGGCGTCTTCGCCCAAGGAGTCACCTGGGTCGAGGACATCAAGACCGACGCCCTCTTCATCACCGCGGAGAAGAACGAACGGGACTTCTCCCCCAACGTCCGCTACAAGGACTACGCACTCAGCCCCACACGCTTCCACTGGGAGTCCCAGAACAGCACGTCCGAGAAATCCCCGACGGGCCTGCGCTACCGGCACCACACCAAACAGCACAGCCACGTCCTGCTGTTCCTGCGCCGCTACAAGGAGAACAGCATCGGCAAGTCCGAGCCCTGGATGCTGCTCGGCCCGGCTCGCTATGTGAAGCACAGCGGCAGCAAGCCGATGGCGATCACCTGGGACCTGGAGCATGAGCTGCCCGCGGATGTGTGGTCGTACTCGGCCATCGCCTCGGTGTGAAAGGTCCCGGACGTACGTCAGGCAAGGAGTTCCCGAGCAGGCGCGGAGGCGGCCTCCCAGGCCATGCGGGCATAGTCTCCTTCGACCTCCTCATACGGGGCCAGAAGACGAAGCGGCGCCATCCCCAGCTCACGCGATCTGCATCTCGAACCGTGTTTGAGCACGGTCCAGGGCCTCGTCCGCGTCGCAGCCGTGCGCTCGGAGCCAGTGGAGAAAGTCCGTGATGACGTCGACCACTGCTTCCTGGGCCATTGACGCACTCAGCTTGCTCAAGCCCGGCTCGTGAGTTCGCCGTGCCGCCGTGTAGAGACCGAGCAGTGCTTCGGCGCGCGTGACGCCGACGCCATCGACGTGACCGTTCGACGAGGTGAGTCCCGTCGTCAGCTCGCACCAGGTCACCTTTCGCTCAGGATGGAGTTGGACGCCCCATCGGTCGGCGAGCGCATCCATGAGTGCCAAGCCCCGACCGGTCTCGCCATCAGGGACTGCGTCCATGAGCGTGGGCAATGCCCGCGTGTCAGGGTCGTGCACCTCGATGCGAAGACGGGTGCCACTCATGGAGACCGCCAGTGTGGCCAGGGTGCCGCGACCGACGTGGTTGATCACGTTGGACACCAGCTCGCTGACACAGAGTTGGGCCTCGTCGGCGATGTGGTGCAGGCCCCAGATCCCGAGGTGCAGTCGCATGGTGCGGCGCAGGACAGCCACTTCTGCGGGTTCGGCGGTGAAGGCGAGGTTCCACGGCTTTCTCGGCATGCAGGTTTCCTCGATCACGAACACCCCTCTCGTCGCCTGTTGCGCCATAGGTGCGGCGGTGCGTTACAGGCGCTCACCATGAGTTGCGATGAGGACCAGAGTGGCGCGAGCCCATCCCGACATGCAATGTGCACGGCGGGATTCCCACTTCCGAGTGATTGGCAAGTACAGACCTTGGCGCAAGACTGAACACCCGCTATTCGGAAGAGGGTTGAGATGGCCGGATCTCCCACGGCGCGCCGCCGTCGCCTCTCGATCGAGCTGAAGAAGCTCCGTGAGAAGAGCGCGCTCACCTGTGCCCAGGTCGGCGAAGCGCTGGACTGGAGCGGATCCAAAGTGAACCGCATGGAGACGGGGAGCGGCAGGGTCCAGCCGTCCGACATCGACGCCCTGTGCCGGTTCTATGACACGAGCGACGAGCTTCGCGACTTTCTCAAGTCACTGGCCCGGCAGGCCAAGACACGCGGCTGGTGGCAAGTGCACGGCGCCGGCATCCCCGAGTGGTTCAACATCTACATCGGCCTGGAGCAGGATGCCGCCACCTTGCGCCAGTACCAGTGCGAACTGATCCCTGGACTCATGCAGACCAGGGCTTACGCCACCGAGCTCCACAGGGCCGGCTCGCACATGGCCGCCGAGGACATCGACAGGGCCGTACAGGTACGCATGGAGCGCCAAGCCATGCTGACGCGCCCTGACGCGCCCGACGCCTGGTTCATCGTGAACGAAGGCGCCCTTCGCAATGTGATCGGGGACCGTGCCGTGATGCGAGAGCAACTGGAACGCGTCCTGGACATCACCGAGTTGCCGACGCTGACCCTGCAGGTCCTCCCCTTCGATTCAGGCACCTATCCCGCCACCGGGACGTTCACCATGCTCGGCTTCCCCGCTCCGGAAGACCCTGACCTGGTGTACCGGGATGGCATCACCGATGCCGTGCACCTGGAAGGCGAGCATCATGTTCGCGAGTACACAAGGGCATTCGACGGCCTGAGGGCCGCGGCCCTGAGTCCTCAACGTTCCACGCGGCTGGTCGAGTCGGTGTTGAAGGAGAACGCACGGTGAGCAACCCAAGCTCAAGAGGTGCCCACGGCCTGGTGTGGGTTACGTCCTCGTACAGCAACGGTGCCGGAGGGGAATGCGTCGAGTGTGCGATGGGCGACGACGGCACGTTGATACGCGACTCCAAGCGCCCGGAAGGGGCAGTGGTCGCCGTCAACGGCAACGCCTGGCACTCCTTCATACAGGCATTGAAAGGCCAGCTTGAAGCCTCATGCACGGCATGACCGCATGTAGGACACTCACCGTAGGGCAAAGGACATCGAGGAGCACGATCGTGAGCGCACAGCACTCGGAAGCACCGGTTCATACATCGTTGCCACTGAAGACCATCGGCGACATTCGGGCCGCCCTACACTCCGGGCACGGCTTCCCCGGTGACCGGGAGTCCTTCGAAGCGGATCTTCAGCATGCACTGGAGACGTCATCGGAGACGGACCTGAACGCGGTGGCTACGGTGATCGTCGACTACCGCGGCAGGATCCGTCTCTACCAGGACCCGGACTTCGACATCGCAGTGCAGGAAGGCATCGACCTCGCGGCCCGTCTGAAGCAGGGGCCCCAAGACCGATGAGCGGCGTGATCGCGGCCGTAACGACGCGAGCCGCCGAGCGGGCGAAGGAGCTCGGGGCCGAGTAGGCCCTGGAGGCGCTGCGACAGGATCTGGAGCAGGTACCTCGACTCGGCGTGCTGCTCGGGCCACTGCGTCGGGACAGCACCGAGGTCCGCAAAACGAAGATCGAACCCCGAGGCAATGTGCCAGGGCTCGCGGTGGCGTACGTATACACGCCGTCGCCCCCGCCCCCGACGGTGGCTATCGTCGCGGTGACACCGGACGACGGGGTTTCCTCCGAGTAGTCACTCGGTGCGCCCAGGATCTGTCGGGTTCATCGGCAATCAGTAGTCGGTGAGAGAGCGGTAGGTTGGCCTCCCATGGAACTTTGGGGAGCGCGCCTGTACGGGAACCCTTGCCGGGACTGCGGGTTCGACTGGTCACTGACCACGCGTGAAGCCATGGAACAGGTGGAGGACCTGCCCACAGACTACGCGGCTCTGGTGAAGGGGCGCCTGGGCAATGAGCGGCATCCGGAGCTGACCTGGAACGTGGCGGCCTACGTCAGCCACGTCACGGACAACCTGCGCAACTGGGCGGAGCGCCTGGCCGGTGCACGGCTATCGGGCACACGCCAGGTTCCCGGGTATAACCCAGACCTTCTGGCGCAGGCCAGCTCCTACAACGAGGTATCCCTGGCGGGCGCCTTGTGGTCGCTCCAGCTAGCAGCCGACGCCTGGGTGGACTCAGTGTCCGCCGCACTGGAGGACAACGTGGTTCTTGAGCATGCCGGTCGTGGCATCCAGCGGGCCGAGGACGTGGTGCGCAACAACGCCCACGACGCCGCACATCACGCCTGGGACATCGAGCGGATCTTGACCCACGCCGATCAGTCAGCCGCAGGCTGAGGCGCAGCAGCTGTCCTTCAGGTCGGGAACTCACCTACCAGCCAACGCGTTTGAAGGAGTATCCACCAGCTCACAGTCGCCTCCCGCGTGCTGTGGGTCCGCCAGGGAGACGAGAAGGGGTTCGGCATATGGACGACATCTTCGGGGAGATCATCGAGGAGATCGCGGAGGAGACGGCCGAAGAGGTCGGCGGCGAGGTCCTCGAAGACGTTGTGGAGGACCTCTTCGGCTGACAAGGCGTCCCCGGACCGGGCCGTAGCGCATGCCTCACCGTGATCTTGTGCGCCAAGCCTTCGGCACGGTACAGTCGATCTTGAGCGCGGCACCCAAGTCCGGGTGAAACGCGATGCGTCGGTGGTCCAAGGAAAGACGCCCCGCTTCCTGCGGGGAAATGCAGGTGCAAGGCCTGCCCGGCGCTCTGAGAGGAACCCGTCCCTGGTCTGCCAGGGGCGGGTTTCTTTGTGTGTGCGGTTCGGGGCGACGTCTGTTACCCGTAACCACCGCCTCGCGTCCGGCTATTTGCGCAGGCACATCACATAGCTCGGACCGGCGGGGTCACGCTCCAGCGCTTCCGGTGTCCAGGCGGATTCGGCCACGGCTGCGGCGAGTTCATTCGGTGCCGCCAGCCAGTAGTCGAACCACGACGTTGCCGTCGCGCCGTCCCGCACGCGGAGGCGCAGTTGGCCTCGTGCGCGTCCGCGACTGAGGTTCCAGGCGTGGTAGTCAGCATGGGCTGTGCCGCCGTCGCCCGGGTCGGTGCCGGTGCCGATCAGCCGTGTGCCTGGGCGGGCCACCGCGGCGAGGGCGGCCAGGACCTGCGGCGCCTGGTCGGGGCCGGCCAGCAGGCCGAGGTTGTTGCCGAAGAGAACGATGGTGTCGAACTCCCCCAGCCCTTCGGGTAGGCATGGCACCGAGCCGACCAGCGCCTCGACCCCACGTTCGCGTGTGATGCGCACTGCTTCGGGGGACGCGTCCACTCCCACCACCTCGTGTCCACGGGCCAGCCAGGGGACCGCGTGGCGGCCACCGCCGCACCCCACGTCCAGGATCCGGCCCGTGGCCTGCTCCCACGCCCATCGATCCAGTGCCGTCCATTGCTCCGGCTCGCGGAAATACCGAGAGGCGTCATGGGCCGCGATCAGGCCGTCGTCGCGCTCGATCACCTCCACCGCTGACCACGGCGCGGTGCCGGCCTCCCAGCAGCGGGCCAGAATGCGGCCGAAGGCATCGTCGATCCGCGGTTGTTTCGGATCCAGATCCATGAGAGCAACCGTGTCACCAGTGCACCGCGACCCGCATGCGAATTACCGCGCCGGGTGGCCCGCCGCCCCCGGCTGAGCAGACGGGCGAGGACGGCGGGCGACCGCGGTCAGTAATTCCAGCGGTTGACGCTGCCCTCGTCCCGGCAGTAGATCAGCCGGCCGTTCCCGGCGTGCGTGGAGCTGCCCACATCGCTCGCGCGGCAGAACTGGCCCGCGTTGTAGCAGTTGCCCGCGTTGGAGACGATCTCGCAGGTCGTGCTCGTACTGGCGCTACCGCTGCTGCCGGACCCGCTCGCCGAGGTTGACGACGTCGACGACGACGTCGACGAGCCGCTGTCGCTCGCGGCCGGCGGGGTGTAGTTCGGGTCGTTGGTCTTGTCCTTGTAGGTGCCCTTCTGAGACGGGCAGGCTTCCTCGGTCAGCCACAGCGTCACCTTCGCGTCGTCGGTGACTCGCGTTCCGGGCTGCGGGGACTGGAAGCACACCTTCCAGGCGTCGTAGTCGCCGTCGGTGGCGTTGCCGACGTCGACCTCCTCGTCCTTGTAGGAGGCCTTGAGGGCGATGTCGCCGTGGGTCAACTTGCCGATGTTCTTGGCGGCATGGGCGTAGGTGCTCCCCACCACGGTCGGCATGGTCGGCCACGTGATCGGCTTGCCGTCCGTCTTGGGGCACGGTGCGTCGTGGGGCACCGCGGCGTAGTCGACGGTGTCGTACGTGACCTTCTCGAAGCACACGCCCCAGTCGTCGCCCGGGGTGGCGTCCTTCTCGCTCGCGTCGTGCGCGGAGACCTTGTAGCCGTGCTTCTTCGCGACGGTGGTCGCCGCGCCGAGCGCCTTGCTCACCTGGCTGGTCATCGGCTCGGGCGCGACCGTGACCGTCGCGGTGACGGTCACGGTGGGCGCGGGCTTCGCCTTCGCGGCCGGCTTGCCGTCACCGCCTGCGCTGCCGCATCCCGTGCCGAGGGCGAATATGAGCGCGCCGATGCCGAGGCGCTTGATCCACTTCTTCTCGCCCGAGGTGAGCGGGCGCGGGGGCTGCTGCGGGGGCCTTCCTCCGGGGCGCGAGGAGGCGGTGTTACGCGGGTTCACTTGAGTGGGTCGGCCTTTCACATCTGGCACGTCCGGCTGCCAGCGCATGGCGCAGAGCGCATGCCGGACTCGTACGGCGTTGCGAGGTGAGAGTGGGCCCCGCCGTACGGATGGCGGGGCCTCGGTCAGCGGGCGGTTCGCCCGGTCAGGACACGTCGGTGCGGATCGGGTCGCCGAACAGGTCCTCGGTGAACGTCACGTACTTCGGCGTGAAGCGGCCCTTGCCGGTGACGGTTCCGGAGATGTTCTCGCCGGGGGCCAGGTCCGCCGTGGCGATCTGCTTGTCGTCGACGCCCAGTTCGGCCGTGTGCTTCGTGCCGTCGGTGTCGGTGATGGCGAAGTACAGCGGGTTGACGCTGACCTTCTTGCGGCTGTTGTTCGTGATCGTGAGCGCGACGCTGGTGTAGTTGCCGCTGTCGGCCAGGATGGTCTTCGAGAACGCCGTCTTCTTCGCCGTGATCCGCACCGGCGCCGCCTTCGCGGCCGGCTCGGACCGGTCGGACGTGTCGCTCTTCTTGGCGGTGCCGTTCTTCGCCGACGCCGCGGCGGTCGGGGCCGCGCCCTTCGGCGCGCTTCCCTTGTCGTCGTACTTGCCGTCGCCTCCGGACATCACCGCGCCCATGACGGCGAGCAGCACGAAGAGGGCCACGACGCCCAGGCAGCCGAATCCCACGATCTTGCCCGCGCCGGACTTCTTCGGCGGCTGAGGCTGCACACCCCAGCCCTGCTGCGGACTACCCCAACCGGGTTGCGGCTGTCCGGGCTGCTGAGGCGGCGGCGGATACTGCGGCTGGCTCTGGCTCATGGTCCCCCCTGGGATTGCTTATGCGCCTTGCGCGTGTGTGACTTGTGAAGGAATCGCGAGGTTGCCTCGATTCAGGGAAAGTGACCTGACCGTGACAAAGCCGCTCGACGGGCTCGAAGTTGTCCGGCAAACCTCGCAAACCCGGAGTTAGCCTCAGCTCACGGACACATGGAGGCAGATATGTTCAAAAACATCAGATCGATCACGCTGACCAGCCCGTTCGCCGTTCCCTCCTCGCTGGTCGCCGCCAGTGGGCTCATCGGCGGGTACACCGTCGCGCGCGTGACCGGGAAGCGGCAGCTCGGCGGGCTCGTGCTGGCCGCCGCGGGAGTCGTGGCCGCGCGGCAGTGGCGCGAGGAGGCCGGGGAGGCGGCCACGTTGGCGCTGAGCGCCGCCTACACCGGCGCGTTCGCCCTGTCCCACCCGCTCGCCAAGAAGATCGGTGCGTGGCCGGCCGTCTTCACGGTCGCAGGGGCCATGGGCCTGACGTCCTGGGTCGTCGCCGACCGGGCGCACAAGAGCGCGCTGCGGGCCCCCCGCCGAGGACCACGTAACCCCCAGGCCACGGGGAGCCGGCACGGCAAGCGACCGAGTTCCCCCCAGTCCGCGGCAGGCTGAGAGGGGCTCCCTCAGGCCTCCCTCAGACTCCCACCCCCCGCGACACCGCATAGATCAGCAGCCCCGCCAGCGAGCCCACCACCGTGCCGTTGATCCGGATGAACTGCAGGTCGCGGCCGATGTTGGCCTCGATCTTGCGGGTCGTGTGCTCGGCGTCCCAGCCCGCCACCGTGTCGGTGATCAGGGAGGTGATCTCCTTGCGGTACGTCGTCACGACGTGGACCGCCGCGTCCTCGACCCAGCTGTCGACCTTCTCCTGGACCTTGGGGTCGGTCGCCATGCGGGCGCCGAGGGAGAGCAGGGAGGCTCGGACGCGCATCCTGAGCTCGCTGCGCTCGTCCTCCGCCGCCGAGACGATCATGGATCGTACGGCCGTCCAGGCGGACGCGATGAGGTCCTGGACCTCGCCGCGGCCCAGCACGTCGCCCTTCAGCCGCTCCACCCGCGCGCGCGTGTCCGTGTCGGACTGGAGGTCGCCCGCGAAGTCGCCGAGGAAGCGGTCGAGGGCACCGCGCGCGGGGTGGGAGGGCATCTCGCGCATCTCGGTGACGAAGCGCAGCAGCTCCCGGTAGACGCGCTCGCCGACCTTCCTGTCGACGAAGCGGGGCGTCCAGCCGGGGGCGCCGCCCTCGATGGCGTCCATGACCTGCTGGTCGTGCCACACCAGCCAGTCGTAGGCGCGGGAGAGGACCAGGTCCACGACCCGTTTGTGGCCGCCGTCGGCGACGATCCGCTCCAGCAGCTTGCCTATGCCGGGCGCGATCTCCTGGGCCTCGGCTCTGCGCGTGATCGCCTCGCCGACCACCGCCTGGACGTCGGAGTCGCGCAGGACGGTCAGGGCCCCGCGCAGGGCCGTCGCCAGCTCGGCCGTCACCCGGTCCGCGTGCTCGGGTTCGGCCAGCCAGGCGCCGAGCCGACTGCTGATGCCCACCGCGCGCAACCGCTGCCGTACGACGTCACCGGAGAGGAAGTTCTCGCCGACGAACTCGCCCAGAGAGACACCCAACTGGTCCTTCTTGGTGGGGATGATCGCCGTGTGCGGGATGGGCAGACCGAGGGGGTGGCGGAAGAGGGCGGTGACCGCGAACCAGTCGGCCAGCGCACCGACCATGCCGGCCTCGGCGGCCGCCGCCACATAGTCGGCCCACGCGCCCGCGTGCCCGTGCGAGGCCCACTTGGCGAGGATGTACACCACCGCCACGAACAGCAGCAGCCCGGTCGCCGTGAGCTTCATGCGCCGTACGCCGCGCTGCCGCTCCTCGTCGGCCGGAGTGAAGGCGTCCATGGTGCGACGGGAGGGCACGCCGCCCTGAGCTGCGGCTTCCGTGGCCCCGCCCTGCGTTCCCGTTTCCGTACGTTCCATTTGCTCCGCCCGTTCGGTGATCCCGCACACATTGTCCCTTTCCTGACCGACTCCTGGAACGGAACGAGAGTTCCCGACGTCTGTCTGAGCGGGGGGTTTATTCCTGGTCCGGTCAGGACCACCCCCGCCCATGCCGCATCATGGGCTCATCGGTTCGGAGCCTCGGGCTCCCTCGCCCGAGGGGAACAACACACGTATGACCAGGGGTCACGGTTATGCCGTGCTCAGCGCTATCTCCGCGCTGGTCGTAGGCCTGTCCACCGCCATCTACGTCGGGGTGGCGGCCGACGACGGCGACTCCCTCAGCAGCATTGCCGGGGTCCGCCCGCACCACGACTCCTCGGCCGCCCCCGCCTCCACCGGCACCTGGGTCGGCTCCTGGTCCACCTCCCCGATGGGCGCCGAACCGGGCACCGAGACGCTGGGCATGGCGGGCCGCTCCGTGCGCAACATCGTCCACGCGAGCGTCGGCGGCACGAGCGCCCGGATCACCCTGTCCAACCTGTACGGGCAGTCGGCGCTGACCATCTCGCACGCCTCGATCGCGGTCGCCGCCACCGACAACACGGCGCAGGCCACGGCGGAGACGATGCGCCGGCTCTCCTTCAACGGCAACACCTCCGTCGTCATACCGCCGGGCGGACAGGTGCTCAGCGACGCGGTGCGGATCAACATCCCGCACGACACCGACGTCCTGGTCACCACGTACTCCCCCGTCCCGTCGGGCCCCGTCACCTTCCACCAGCACGCACGGCAGATCTCCTACGTCGCGGAAGGCGACCACACCGAGGACGCGGCGGGCGCCTACTACACCCAGCAGACGCCGTACTGGCGCTATCTGACTGCCCTCGACGTGCTCAGCAACGAGTCCGACGGCACCGTCGTCGTCCTCGGCGACTCGCTCACCGACGGCATCACCTCCACCACGGGCGCCAACCACCGCTGGACCGACATCCTTTCGGAGCGGCTGCGCTCGGCGCTCGAGCACGGCGAGGACGTTCCCCGCTACAGCATCGTCAACCAGGGCATCAGCGGAAACCGGATCCTGATGAGCGGCCTCGGCCGCCCCGCCGACAACGAGAGCGGCCTCGGCCGCTTCGACCGGGACGTCCTCACCCGTACGAACGTCAAGGTCGTCGTCATAGACCTCGGGGTCAACGACATCCTCCGTCCCCCCGGCGTCACCGACCCCAACCAGATCATCGACGGCCTGCGCACCCTCGTCCGCGAGGCCCACTCCCGCGGCCTCAAGGTCGTCGGCGCCACCCTGATGCCCTTCCAGGGCCACATCGGATACTCGCCGCAGCGGGACGTGATCCGGCAGCAGGTCAACGCCCGCATCCGGTCCGGGCAGGTCTTCGACGCGTACGTCGACTTCGACAAGGCCCTGCTCGACCCCTACAACCCGCGCCGCCTGCGCCCCGACTACGACTCGGGCGACCACCTCCACCCCAGCGACGCCGGCTACCAGAAGATGGCGGAGGTCTTCGACCTGGAGGACCTGAAGGGCGCCGGGCAGACGGAGCTCTAGGGCCTTCCTTCCGGACCTTGCCCTGCGGCGGCGCCGCTCGGGGTTTCAGTAGCCCCCGTGCCTGCGCCGCCGTCCCTCCCGCCGCTCCCGGCGCTCCGTGCGCCGCTCCCGCAGCAGGTCGCGGTGACCGTCGAGCATCCTGCGGTGGGCCGCCTGGACGTCCTCCTGGAAAGACTCCTGCAGTTCCCTGAACGCCGCCTTGCGCTCCAGCTTCTCCTGGCGGCGCTCCTCCTTCAGCCGCTGCCGATCCGCCCGCGTGGCCTTGCGCTCCACCCCGACTCCGCCCCAGAGGGCGAACCCGGTCACGATCACCCGCGGCGCGCCCGGGTCACCGGGCACGCCCTCCTCGCGGTGGTCGAAACCGCCCATCACGCCGATGCCGCGCACGACGACCTCGACGCCCGGCGGAACGATCACCTGCATCCCGCCCATGACGGCGATGCAGTTGATCTCCACCTCCCGGTCGGCGAAGTCCGCCTCGCGCAGGTCGATCTCCCCGCCGCCCCAGAAGGCGAAGCAGGTGAAGCGGCGCGGCATCGTCCAGCGCCCCTTGCGCTGGAAGCCGGACATGACGGCCACCGCCCCGGACGAAGAACCTTCGCCGCCGACGATGCGGCCCGCCCAACTCCCGCTCTCCACCGGCTCCTTGCGCAGCGACACCGGCGGCACGGCCGCCGGTGTCGCACCCGGCAGGTCCCGGGTGATCGGCGCCAGCTCGCCGTACGTACGCGCCTTGTACGTCGCGTCGAGCCGTTCCTCGAACTCCCCCATGTCGAGCCGCCCTTCGGCCAGGGCCTCCCGCAGGACCTCGGCAACTCGCTCACGATCGGCGTCGGACGCACGCAGTTGAGGGGCTTCGTCGGTCATGCACAGCAGCGTACGAGTTCACCCGGCCCAGGGCTACGAGACCGCCCTCTCCGCGTCCCCGGTGTCCGCGGCCTCTCCCGGGCCCTCCCCCGCGCCGGTACCGACGCCCGCGTACATCCTGGCGATCACCGCCTCGATGTCCGGCTCCCGTACCGACAGGTCCACCAGCGGATACTGAGCCGCGATCCGCGCCACCAGCGGCGCCGCCGACGCGGACGCCGGGAAGGCCAGCCACTGCCGCGGTCCCTCCACCCGCACCACCCGTGCCTGCGGCACCTCGATCGGCGGCACCTCCCGCTCCAGGTCCACCACCAGGGTGCGCTCGCTCTCCCCCGCCTCGTGCAGCCCGGCGAGCGCACCGTCGTACATCAGACGCCCGTGGTCGATGACCATCACGCGTGAGCACAACTGCTCGATGTCCTGGAGGTCGTGCGTGGTCAGCAGGACCGTCGTGCCGCGCTCTGCGTTCAACTCCCGCAGGAACTCCCGCACCTTGGACTTGGAGATGACGTCCAGACCGATCGTCGGCTCGTCGAGGTAGAGCACCTCGGGGTCGTGCAGCAGCGCCGCCGCGATGTCGCCGCGCATCCGCTGCCCCAGGGAGAGCTGCCGTACGGGCACGTCCAACAGGTCGCCCAGTTCCAGGAGTTCGACGCAGCGGTCGAGGTTCTCGCGGTAACGGGCGTCCGGGACGCGGTACATGCGGTGCACCAGTCGGTAGGAGTCGATCAGCGGCAGGTCCCACCACAGCGTCGTTCGCTGCCCGAACACCACCCCGATGCGGTGCGCCAGACGGGTCCGCTCACGGGAGGGGTCGATGCCCGCGACCCGCAGCCGGCCGCCGCTCGGCGTCAGGATGCCGGTCAGCATCTTGATCGTCGTCGACTTGCCGGCGCCGTTCGGGCCGATGTAGCCGACCATCTCGCCGCGCGCCACGCCGAAGGAGATCGAGTCGACCGCCCGCACCTGCCGCCGCTCCCGTCGCAGGAAGCCGGTCTTCCTGCGCACGTCGAAGACCTTCTCCAGCCGGTCCACTTCGATGAAGCCACCGTGGACCCCACCGGACACGCCACCGTCGCCGTCCACCACGTGCTAACTCCCTGTACTCCGGTACGAACGAAGCCCCGCCCGCCATGCCGCCCCCGCCAGCGCACAGCACCCCGCCGCCACCAGCGGCGAGACGAACGCCGTCCACACGGGCAGCCCGAGCGGGTACGGCCGCCCCAGCACATAGCAGGCGGGCAGCCAGTTGACGAACGCCAGCGGCAGCACGAAGGTCACCCCGCGCACCAGCTCCTTCGCGAACACCGTGGGCGGGTACTGCAGCAGCGTCGTGCCGCCGTACGTGAACGCGTTCTGCACCTCGGACGCGTCCTGCGCCACGAACTGGAAGGCCGCGCCCGCCACGAACACGGCGGCGAAGATCCCGAACCCGCTGACCAGCATCACCGGCATCAACAGCAGCTTCGGCACACTCCAGTCGATGTCGACCCCGGTCAGCGCATAGCCGAGCACCAGCACCCCCTGCGTGACGCGGCCCAGCCGGCGCAGCCCGAACCGGTCGGCGGCCACCTGCGCGAGCACCGGCGCCGGCCGCACCAGGAGCGTGTCCAGCGTGCCGTCGCGCACACGCTGCCCCAGCCGCTCCATCGAGCCGATGGCGAAATCCGTCAGCCCGAAGGACGTGGCGGACAGGCCGTACAGGAAGGCCACTTCGGGCAGCGAGTAGCCGCCGAGGGCGTCCACGCGGGAGAACATCAGCAGGATCGCGACGAAGTCGAGCATGGTCGCCGCGAAGTTCCCGAACGTGGTCATCGCGAAGGAGGCGCGGTACGCCATCGTGGAGCGGATCCACATCGCGGAGATCATCCGATAGGCGCGCAGCCCGTCCAGAACCCGGCCGAGCGCCCCGTACGACTCCCCGGCCCTTCGCCACCGCCCCTCCGTCGCATGCGACTCACCCACCCTGGACCACCACCCTCCGCGTGGCCACCGACTGCACCAACCGCCCGAGCGTCAACAGAGCCACCGCCCAAGCCCCCTGAAAGACGTACGTGTCCCACGGGTCCGCATGCCCCAACAGGATGTCAGCGGGCGCCTGGAGCAACGACGACCACGGCAGGGCCCGTACGACGTCGCCGAGCGCCCCCGGAAAGACGTTCAGCGGCAGCAGCATCCCGGAGCAGAAGTACCCGGCGAGCCAGGCCATCTGCGTCACCCCCATGCCGTCCAGCAGCCAGAACGCGCTCAGCGCCACCAGGAACCGGATCCCGAACCCCACCAGCATCGCCAGCAGTACGGCGACGAGGAACGCGGCCCAGGTCGACACGTCCGCCGGCAGCGCCACCGGAAAGCACAGCGCCCCGAACGCGAACGGGATCATCCCCCGACCCAGCAGCTGGAACAGGGCCCGCCCCAAGTCGGCTGCCAGCCACCACAGTTGCAGATCGGCGGGCCGGTACAGGTCGATCGCGACGTCCCCGGTACGGATGCGCTCCATCAACTCGCCCTCGAACCCGCCACCCCCGATCGCCAGCGTCGACAAGAACGCCTGCCCCAGCCACACATAGGTGACGGCCTGCGCCCGGTCATAGCCCCCCAAGTGGGGCTTCGCGTCCCACAACGCCAGGTAGACGTAGACGAGCATCAGCCCGAAGACCGTGTTCGTGAACACCCCTGCCGCAGTGGCGGCCCGGTACGTCGCGTACCGTCTGAACCCCCCCGCCGCGACGGCCGCGTACAACCGTCCAGCACCCATGCCAACCGACCTCCCGGACCGCCCGACACCAAGGCCGCAGGAGCGTAGTCCGAAGGCGTCGTGGCAAGCCACGCAATTTCCGTTCGGAGCGTGCCGGAAACCAGGAACGGAACGCTTGGTGCGAGAGTCTTCATCCGGGGGTCAAAGGCGTACGAGGCGTACGGCGACGTACGAGGCGAAACAGGAGTCCGTGCACGAGATGAGCGACGAGCCGCAGCCGCAGCAGCCGACCGAGGACGGCGCACCGAGAGAGCCACAGGCGGCGCCCGACGAGGGGGGCGACAAGCCCGCGCGGCCCGAGGAGCGGACGGAACGGGAAGGGCGGGAAGAGTCCGAGGAGTCCGAGGAGCGGGACGAGCCCGAACCGCGGGACGAGGAAAGGGAAGAGCCCGAACAGTCGCGCGAGGGACAGGAAGAGCCCGAACCGCGGGACGAGGTACGGGACGAGCCCGAGGAGCGCGAAGAGCCCAAGGCGCCTGCACGGCCCGAGCAGACCATGCGCATCAAGCAGGTCACGCTGCCCAAGGTGCCCGAGCAGACCGCGCAGACGAAGCAGACCGAGCAGACCGAGCAGACGGCCCCGGTCGCACAGCTCGAACAGCCCGCTCAACCCGCCGTGCCCGAGCAGACCATGCGCATCAAGCAGGTCGCGCCGCCCGAGACGCCCAAGCTGCCCGAGCAGCTCGCGCGGACCGAGGAAGCCGCACCGCCCACGCAGCCCGTGGCGTCCGCGGCCTCCGTCTCTCCCGCGCAGCCCACGACCCCCGTGCCTCCCGCTGAGCCCGCGAAGCGGGGGCGCAAGCGCACCGGCTGGCGTCGGCTCCTCCCCACGTGGCGCATGGTGCTCGCCACCTGCATCCTCGGCGCCGTGCTGCTCGCCGGTCTCTTCTTCATCGGCTACTCCATGGTGAAGATCCCGCCGGCCAACGCCCTCGCCACCAAGCAGAGCAACGTCTTCCTCTTCGCGGACGGCTCCCAGTTGGCCCGCGACGGCGAGGTCAACCGGGAGAACATCAGGCTCGCCCAGGTCTCCAAGGACGGCCAGCACGCCGTACTGGCCGCCGAGGACCGCGACTTCTACTCCGAGTCCGCCGTCGACCCCGCGGCCATAATCCGTGCCGGCTGGAACACCGCCCTCGGCAGGGGCAAGCAGTCCGGTTCGACGATCACGCAGCAGTACGTGAAGAACTACTACCTGGCCCAGGAGCAGACCGTCACCCGCAAGGTGAAGGAGTTCTTCATCTCGATCAAGCTGGACCGTACGGAGCCCAAGAACAAGATCCTCGAGGGCTACCTCAACACCAGCTACTTCGGCCGCAACGCCTACGGCATCCAGGCCGCCGCGCAGGCCTACTACGGTATCGACGCCAAGGACCTCGACCCGGCCCGCGCCGCCTACCTCGCCGCGCTCGTCAACGCGCCCAGCGAGTACGACGTCGTGGCCCACCCGGAGAACAAGGCGGCGGCCTTCGCCCGCTGGAACTACGTCCTCGACGGCATGGTCAAGCAGGGCTGGCTCCCGCAGTCCGAGCGGACCGGCATGAAGTTCCCGATGCCGAAGGAGCAGACGGTCTCCACCGGCCTGTCCGGGCAGCGCGGTTACATCGTCGACGCGATCAAGCACTACCTCACGACGAACAACGTCATCGACCCGGACTCCCTGGAGGCCGGCGGCTACCGCATCACCACCACCCTGCAGAAGGCCAAGCAGAACGCCTTCGTCAAGGCGGTCGACGACAAGCTGATGTCCAAGCTGGACAAGAAGGGCCGCAAGGCCGACTCCTACGTCCGCGCGGGCGGCGCCTCCGTCGACCCCAGGACCGGCAAGATCGTCGCGATGTACGGCGGCATCGACTACGTGCAGCAGTACACCAACGGCGCCACCCGCGGCGACTTCCAGGTCGGCTCCACCTTCAAGCCGTTCGTGTTCACCTCGGCCGTGGAGAACGGCTCGACCACGCAGGACGGCCGGCCCCTCACGCCGAACTCGTACTACGACGGCACCAACAAGCGCCCCGTGCAGGGCTGGAACGGCGGCCTGTACGCCCCGGAGAACGAGGACTCCAAGTCGTACGGCGACATCACCGTGCGCGAGGCCACCGACAAGTCCGTCAACTCGGTGTACGCGCAGATGGCCGTCGACGTCGGCCCCGCGAAGGTCAAGCGGACCGCGATCGACCTCGGCATCCCGTCCGACACCAAGGACCTCAGCCCGTACCCGTCCATCGCGCTCGGCACGGCGACCGCGAGCGTCCTGGACATGGCGGAGGCGTACGCGACCCTCGCCAACCACGGCAAGCACGGCACGTACACGATGATCGAGAAGGTCACCAAGGACGGCATGCAGGACGTGCCGCTGCCCGAGCGGAAGACCGAACGGGCCGTCAGCCGCGAGGCCGCCGACACCACGACGTCCGTCCTCCAGGGCGTCGTCCAGAAGGGCACCGCGATCGCCGCCCAGGCGGCCGGCCGCCCCGCGGCGGGCAAGACCGGCACCGCGGAGGAGGACACCGCGGCCTGGTTCGCGGGCTACACCCCCGAGCTCGCCACGGTCGTGTCGGTGATGGGCCAGGACCCGGTGACCGCCGTGCACAAGCCGCTGTACGGCGTGATGGGCCTGCCGCGCATCAACGGCGGCGGGGCGCCCACCGAGATCTGGGCGCAGTTCACCCGGGACGCCCTGCAGGGCCGTCCGGTCACCGACTTCGACCTCCATCTGCAGCCCGGCGCCAACGAGATCCAGCGGCCTCCCGCCACGGGCTCCCCGACCGCGCCCGGCACCGGCGGCCAGAACGACGGCGGTGCCGTCACCGGCGGCGACCAGGGCGACGCGGGCCAGAACAACGGCGGCCAGGACCAGGGGCAGACGGCCGGTGAGACGGACGGCGGCACGACCGGCGACACCACCGCCGGCGGTGCGACCGACGGCGGAACGACGGCGGGCACCACCGACGGCACCACCACGGGCGGCACCACGGACGGCACGTCGACCGGCGGCACGACCGACGGCACGACGACCGGCGGCACCTCAGGCCCCACCGGCGGCAGCGCGACCCCGCCCCCCAGCCCGCCGAGGACACGGAAACCGTGACCTAGCGGCACAGCGGCGAAAGGGAACGGAAAAGGGCTGGTGACAAGGTCACCAGCCCTTTTCGTTTCGGAGATGTCAGAGGTACAGGCCGGTGGAGTCCTGCGACCCCTCGAACCGGTCGGCGGCCACAGCGTGCAGATCACGCTCGCGCATGAGCACGTACGCGACACCCCGCACCTCGACCTCGGCACGGTCCTCCGGGTCGTACAGAACGCGATCGCCCGGCTCCACCGACCGTACGTTCTGCCCGACCGCGACGACCTCGGCCCAGGCCAGCCGGCGTCCGACCGCCGCCGTGGCGGGGATCAGAATGCCGCCGCCCGACCGCCGCTCGCCCTCGGAGACGTCCTGCCGAACCAGCACACGGTCGTGCAGCATCCGGATGGGCAGCTTGTCGTGCTGCGGGTAGTGCTCGTTCTTCTTGGCGCTCACGCCTTTGAACCTACCTGCCTTTGCCGCCACCGTAAGCGCCCGGGTAGCGGTGTGTGCGGTCCTTGCCGGTCGTTGCCGGTCCTCGTCAGCGCTTACGACGCCGGGAACGCGCGACGAGCAGACCCACGACCCCGGCCGTGACGAGGGCGGCAGGTACGACGCGCTCCATCCGAGGGGAGCCGTGGTCGTCGACGAACTGCGCCTTCACATCGCTCACGACCTTGTTGAGCTGCACATAGGCCCTGCCGAGCGTGTGATCGACTTTGGAGACGACCTTCGCCTTGGCATCGTCGACGATGGTCTTCGGATGCGCCCGCATCCCGATCTCGTCGAGCGTCTCGCCCAGCACCTCGCGGCGGCGCTTGATGTCCGCCTCGATCTGCGCCGGGGTTCTCGTGTCCGACGTGTCCGCCACCGCGGCCTCCGAAATCTGCTGCTGCTGTTCTGGACAGTCTGTCAGCTTTACGCGCCGCCGCACGACCAGGACCCCTCCCGTTAGGCTAGACCGATGAGCGAGCGACTCCAGCCCGGGGACGTGGCCCCCGCCTTCACCCTCCCCGACGCCGACGGCAACGAAGTGTCCTTGGCCGACTACAAAGGCCGCAAGGTCATCGTCTACTTCTACCCGGCGGCCCTCACCCCAGGCTGCACGAAGCAGGCCTGCGACTTCACCGACAACCTGGACCTCCTGGCCGCCGCCGGCTACGACGTGATCGGCATCTCCCCCGACAAGCCGGAGAAGCTGGGCAAGTTCCGCGAGAAGGAGAACCTCAAGGTCACCCTCCTCGCCGACCCCGACAAGCAGGTCCTGGAGTCGTACGGCGCCTTCGGCGAGAAGAAGCTGTACGGCAAGACCGTCGTCGGCGTCATCCGCTCCACGGTGATCGTCGACGAGGAGGGCAAGGTCGAGCGGGCCCTGTACAACGTGAAGGCCACCGGCCACGTCGCCAAGATCATCAAGGACCTGGGAATCTGAGCGCCTGAGAGCCCCCTCCTGCCACCAGGACGGCCCGCACCGACGTCACACCGGTGCGGGCCGCTCTGCATTTCGGGCGTGACTGTCCGATAAACGGTTCTTTACTCCGTACGAGGCCGCGAACACGCGGGCGGGAACGGAGGGGGACTCATGGGGGCCAGTGCACATACCAAGGAGCGGCTGGAAGAGGCTGCTCGGCAGGCTCGGACGTGGTCGGAGGCGTGTGTGGCTGGGGGTGGATCCGAAGAGCTCGAAGCGGGACTACATCAGGGAGCGGATGAGGAAGCTGGGGGTGGATACGTCGCACTTCGAGCGGGAGGGGGCGAAGTGGACGCGAGAGATCCTTCAGGCGGCGGTCTCGGCATCGACGACCATGTCCGAGGTGTTGCGTCACCTGGGTCTTGAGCTCGTCGGCGGGCATCACACCCACATCAGCCGCCGCATCAAGGCGTACGGCATCGACACCTCGCATTTCACACCGGTGGTCCGCACGGAGAACCAGAGGCACAACCAGCGCCGCCGAACCGCCGAGGAGATCCTCATCGAGGACGAGTCGGCGCTCGCCAGGCGCATCCCGAGCAGCCGGCTCAAGAGGGCGATGCGCGAACTGGACGTGGACGAGCGTTGCACCCTGTGCGGTGTCGAGCCGGTCTGGCTGGGGGAGCCGCTTCCCCTGGAGGTCGACCACGTCGACGGCAACTGGCGCAACAACCGCATCGAGAACCTGCGCCTGCTCTGCCCCAACTGCCACTCGACAACAGACAGCTACCGAGGTCGCGGCAAGGGGCGCACCAGGGCCGGTGCCTCATGAGCACCGGCGTGCAGTACACCCGCGAGCGGCTGGCTGAAGCCGCCGAACAGTGCTTCGACATCGACGAGGTCATCGCGTTCTTCGGTACCAGCCCGTACGGCAACCTCCGTCGCTACCTCATGAAGCGCTTCGCCCACTTCGACATCGACGTCTCCCACTTCCGCCCCTTCGGAAGGCTCGCGCGACCCACACCCGAGAAACTGCGAACGGCGGTCGCCGAGTCGGCCTCCATCAATGAGACGCTGCGCCGCCTGGGACGAGCGAACAACGGCGCGCAGCGAGCGAACCTCCGCCGGTGGATCGCCGACGACCGCCTGACGACCGTGCACTTCCTTGGCCAGGCACATCAGTGAGGGAAGCCCGGAACCAACGCCAAGCGGCCGGAAGAAGTCCTGGTGCACCACGACGGCAGGCACCGCATCGCCACCAAGCGTCTCCGCCGTGCCCTACGCGACGTCGGCACACCCGAGCGGTGCGCCAGGTGCGGCGTCGGTCCTGAATGGCTCGGCAAGCCCATGACACTGGAGGTCGATCACATCAACGGGGACTGGCGAGACAACCGGCGCGAGAACCTGCGGTTGCTGTGCCCTAACTGCCACGCGATCACCAGCACCTGGTGCCGAGGAGGTCGACGAGCGGCTCGCACCGCCCAGTAGAGTAGGCATCGCTGCGGGCCCGTACCCCAGCTGGCCAAGAGGGCGCCGGTTTAGGTCCGGTGTGTCGTGGGTTCGAGTCCCACCGGGCCCACAGGAAAAAGAGGCTCCGCACCTTAGATTCAAAGGTGCGGAGCCTCTTCGCGAAGTCAGCCCAACAGCTCCCGCACCACCGGCACCAGCGCCCGGAACGCCTTCCCCCGGTGGCTGATCGCGTTCTTCTCCTGCGGGGTCAGCTCCGCGCATGTGCGCGTCTCGCCCTCCGGCTGCAGGATCGGGTCGTAGCCGAAGCCGTTCGTGCCCGCCGGGGCGTGCCGCAGGGCGCCGCGCAGCTGGCCCTCGACCACGCGCTCCGTGCCGTCCGGCAGCGCCAGTGCCGCCGCGCACGCGAAGTGCGCGCCCCGATGCGCGTCGTCGATGTCGGCGAGCTGAGCCAGGAGCAGCTCCAGGTTGGCCTGGTCGTCGCCGTGCCTGCCGGCCCAGCGGGCGGAGAAGATGCCGGGGGCGCCGTTCAGGACGTCCACGCAGAGGCCCGAGTCGTCGGCGACGGCGGGGAGGCCTGTGGCCTGGGCCAGGGCGTGTGCCTTCAGCAGGGCGTTCTCGGCGAAGGTCACGCCGGTTTCCTTGACGTCGGGGACGTCCGGGAAGGCGTCCGCGCCGACCAGGTCGTGCGGGAGGCCTGCGTCCGCGAGGATCGAGTGGAGTTCGGCGATCTTTCCGGCGTTGCGGGTGGCGAGGATCAAGCGGGTCATGGGGGTCAGTATCCCTCTCCGTATCCTCTGGGCGTCCTCTGGGCCGTACCGGCGTCCTGCGACGTGCAGTCCGTCGGGAGTTCGCCCGCCGCGTCGGTGACCGCGGGCATGCCGGCCCGGTGTCGGCTTCGGCTCGTGGCCGTGGTGGTCGTCCCTCCCCCTGGTCGAGCCGGCCGGGCGCACAGTGGTGTGCCGTGTGCCCGTGCTCGCCTGCTCAACTCCTGCCTGCCCGCGCCGGTCGTTCAGAGTGTGGCTTCGAGTGCCGCGCGCTGGAGTCGGGTGAGTTCGCCGCAGCCGGTGACGGCGAGGTCGAGCAGGGCGTTGAGTTCGTCGCGGGCGAAGGGCTCGGCCTCGGCGGTGCCCTGGACCTCGACGAAGCGGCCGTCGCCGGTGCAGACGACGTTCATGTCCGTTTCGGCCTTGACGTCTTCCTCGTAGCAGAGGTCGAGCAGGGGCACGCCGCCGACGATGCCGACCGAGACGGCGGAGACGGTGCCGGTGAGCGGCTGGCGGCCGGGGCGGATCAGCTTCTTGCGCTGGGCCCAGGCGATGGCGTCGGCGAGGGCCACATAGGCGCCGGTGATGGCCGCCGTGCGCGTGCCGCCGTCGGCCTGGAGGACGTCGCAGTCCAGGACGATGGTGTTCTCGCCGAGCGCCTTGTAGTCGATGACGGCGCGCAGGGAGCGGCCGATGAGGCGGCTGATCTCGTGGGTACGGCCGCCGATCCGGCCCTTGACGGACTCGCGGTCGCCGCGGGTGTTGGTGGCGCGGGGCAGCATGGCGTACTCCGCGGTGACCCAGCCCTCGCCGGTGCCCTTGCGCCAGCGGGGGACGCCTTCGGTGACGGATGCGGTGCACAGGACCTTGGTGTCGCCGAAGGAGACGAGGACGGAGCCCTCGGCGTGCTTGCTCCAGCCGCGCTGGATGGTGACGGGGCGGAGCTGTTCGGGGGTGCGGCCGTCGATTCGAGACATGACGTCGAGCCTAGTCCAGCGACGGGGGCGTACGGCCCGCGAGGGTGCGCGTGAGGGGCCCTTCCCGTTTTGACGGGCAGGACCCCTCACCGGGGAACCGGGAGGTTCACATCAGGTCTTCGATCTCCGCCGCGATGGGGTCGGCGTCGGTGCCGATGACGACCTGGACGGCGGTGCCGATCCTGACGACGCCATGGGCGCCGGCGGCCTTGAGGGCGGCCTCGTCGACCAGTGAGGGGTCGGTGACCTCGGTGCGGAGTCGGGTGATGCAGCCCTCGATCTCCTCGATGTTGTCGATGCCCCCGAGACCGGCGACGATCTTTTCCGCCTTGCTGGCCATGTTGCTTCTCCCTGGTCCGAACCGCTTGTGCGACTGGTCTACACCACCGAACGGGCGCCCGCCAACCTCGTCTCACCGAGGGCGGGCGGACGGCCAGCGGACGGCCAGCGGCCGACTTGCCGCCGGGGAACGGGTGATGACGGGCCGACAGGGTCGGGACATAGTTCTCATCGGGAATGAATAGGGTATGCCGCACAGCGTCGTGGTCGCCGATTTCGAGGGT
This sequence comes from Streptomyces sp. NPDC046805, assembly GCF_040645355.1. Classification (NCBI taxonomy): domain Bacteria; kingdom Bacillati; phylum Actinomycetota; class Actinomycetes; order Kitasatosporales; family Streptomycetaceae; genus Streptomyces; species Streptomyces sp. NPDC046805. Next base: position 80,589 of record NZ_JBEYYC010000016.1, read on the forward strand.
TCCTCAGAGCGCCTTCATCGTGCTACAACAGGTCTACACCACCAAGTGGTGTAGACCACACTCGTTGGAGGAAGCAGAAGTGACGAGCACCGCCACCCCGACGGCGGCCCCCGCGAAGAAGTGGGGATCCGGCCTGTTCCAGGGCCTGCAGAAGGTCGGCCGCAGCCTTCAGCTCCCCATCGCCGTACTGCCGGCGGCCGGCATCATGGTCCGGCTGGGCCAGGACGACTTCTTCGGCAAGGACGGGCTCGGCTGGGACAAGGTCGCCGCCGTCTTCAACGCCGCCGGCGGTGCCATCACCGGCAGCCTGCCGATGCTCTTCTGCATCGGTGTCGCCATCGGCTTCGCCAAGAAGTCGGACGGCTCGACGGCGCTCGCGGCGCTGGTCGGCTTCCTCGTCTACAGCAAGGTGCTGGAGGCGTTCCCGCTGACGCCGGAGCACATCGAGAAGGGCACGATCGTCGCGGCGACGTACAACAACCCCGGTGTCCTCGGCGGCATCGTCATGGGTCTGCTGTCGGCCGTGATGTGGCAGCGCTTCCACCGCACCAAGCTGGTCGACTGGCTCGGCTTCTTCAACGGCCGCCGCATGGTGCCGATCCTGATGGCCTTCGTAGGCGCGCTGGTCGGCGTCTTCTTCTCCCTGGTGTGGAAGCCCGTCGGTGACTGCATCACCGGCTTCGGCGAGTGGATGACCGGTCTCGGCGCCACGGGCGCGGCCCTCTTCGGTCTGGTCAACCGCGCGCTCATCCCGATCGGCATGCACCAGTTCGTGAACACCGTGGCGTGGTTCCAGCTGGGCGAGTTCAAGAACGCCGCGGGCGAGGTCTTCAACGGCGACTACAACCGCTTCCTGCACGGGGACCCGACCGCCGGGATGTTCATGTCCGGCTTCTTCCCGATCATGATGTTCGGTCTTCCGGCCGCGGCCCTCGCGATGGCGCACTGCGCCCGCCCCGAGCGCCGCAAGGCGGTCATGGGCATGATGGTCTCGCTCGCGCTGACCTCGTTCTTCACGGGTGTGACCGAGCCGATCGAGTTCTCGTTCATGTTCATCGCGCCGGTGCTGTACGCCGTGCACGCCGTGCTGACCGCCGTGTCGATGGCCGTCACCTGGGCGTTGGGCGTGCACGCGGGCTTCAACTTCTCCGCCGGTGCGATCGACTACGTCCTCAACTGGAACCTGGCTACCAGGCCCTGGCTGATCATCCCGATAGGCCTGGTGTTCGCGGCGGTCTACTACGCCCTCTTCCGGTTCGCCATCACGCGGTTCGACCTCCCCACCCCGGGCCGCGAGCCCGAGGAGGAGGTGGAGGACCTCACCAAGGCGTGAGTGTCGCCCCCGGCATGACGAAGACCCCGGAACCCGCGGCAGGGTTCCGGGGTCTTCGCACGTAAGACCTAGGGCCTCTCGTTTGGATCAGGCCGGGCTCGCGGGGTCTGGCACGCACATCTGCGGCGTTGTCGTCGGTTGCCGACTCCCTCAAGCTCTCGGCTGCGCTCGAGCAGGGGGGGACCCCCATCGCGTCGACGCCCTCCTCCGCCTTGCAGCTGCACGCACCAGACCCCGCTCCCTGATCCGGCCTGATCCAAACGAAAGACCCTAGATCTCGTACGCGATCCTCGGCGCCGCCAGCTCCACCGGACCGTCGAAGACCTCGCGCGCGTCGGCGAGGTTGGCCTGGGGGTCGGTCCACGGCGGGATGTGGGTGAGGACCAGGAACCGTGCGCGCGCACGGGTCGCCGTCTCGCCCGCCTCGCGTCCGTTGAGGTGCAGGTCGGGGATGTCCTCCTTGCCGTACGTGAAGGCGGCCTCGCACAGGAACAGGTCGACGTCCCGGGCCAGCTCGTCCAGGACCTCGGTGACGCCCGTGTCGCCGGAGTACGCCAGTGACTTGCCGCCGTGCTCGATGCGGATGCCGTACGTCTCCACGGGGTGGCGCAGCTTCTCGGTGTGCACGGTGAACGGGCCGATGTCGAACGTGGAGGGCTTGACCGTGTGGAAGTCGAAGACCTCGCTCATGGACGAGGCGCTGGGGGTGTCGGCGTAGGCGGTGGTGAGGCGCTGTTCCGTTCCCTCGGGTCCGTAGACGGGGATCGGTTCGGCGCGGCCGCCGTCGTGCCGGTAGTAGCGCGCCACGAAGTAGCCGAGCATGTCGATGCAGTGGTCGGCGTGCAGGTGGCTGAGGAAGATCGCGTCGAGGTCGTAGAGACCGCAGTGGCGCTGCAGCTCGCCCAGGGCGCCGTTGCCCATGTCGAGGAGCAGCCGGAAGCCGTCGGCCTCGACGAGGTAGCTCGAGCAGGCCGATTCCGGTGACGGGAACGACCCTGAGCAGCCGACGACGGTGAGCTTCATGAAGCAGAAACCTCCGTGGGCGGGAATCGAGGGAAGCGAACCAGGAGATGCGAAAAGAAAGAGGGGCGGGGACGTGCAAGACAGGGGTTGTGCGGTTTGTCGAGCGTAAGGCGCAAAAGGGCCGGTCGCTCCTCCACCTGGGGCCGTTGTGGGCGAACTCACCTGTGCTGTCACCAATTCGGCTGGACCGGGGGGCGGGTGAAGGTGGGCAGAGGGCGCGCGTCGGGGATGACGCGCCGGTAACGTCGTCCGTATGGACACGTCCTGGTGGCTGGCGCTCGCGGCGGTGATACTGCTCGCGCTGGTCGCCACGCTCGTCGACGGATGGGGGCGGGGGCGTCGGTCACGCAGGCTCAGGACGCGTCCGCCGGGGCGGCGCGAGGGGCCGCAGGGGCGTGCGGCCCGGCCGCGGCCGGGCGACATCTGGTGGGCGAACGTGCCTTACGAGCAGGGGGCGGGCGCCAAGGACCGGCCCTGTCTGGTGCTGACCGTGCACGGGAACCGGGTGACGGTCGCGAAGATCACCAGCAAGTACCACGACGAGCGGGCCGGGGTGATCCCCCTGCCGCCGGGTGCCGTCGGGGACGCGCACGGCCGGCCGAGCTTCCTGGAGACGGACGAGCTGCGGCAGGTCCCGGTGTGGGACTTCCGGCGGCGGGTGGGCGTGGTCGATCCGGTGCTGTGGGACCAGGTGCGGCACCTGGCCGGCTGAGGCGGCCTCAGCGCACCCGTACGGTGACCGTCCATTCCTGAATCCCCTTGCAGGAGAACTGGCCTGGGGCGGTGGGCCGGGCGCACAGCGGGCGGCTCGCGGTGAGCCTGGCGGTGCCGGGCGCGATCGCGTCGTAGGCGGCGACCGCGTCGCCGGGCAGGATGACGAAGCCGGGGTTGGCGGCCTTCAGCGCGCTGCCGGTCGTGGCGACCGGTGACCAGGGGCGGTCCTTGGTGCCGTCGAGGGTGAGCCGGACCTGTCCGCCCCGCGTCAGGCAGAGGACGCGGTGGTCGTCGGCGGCGGTGAGCTGGGCGTGGGTCACGCAGGGGCCGTGGGTGGGGGCCGGTGTCACCGCGGTGCTGCCCGCGCCGGTGCCGGTTGCGTTGCCGGTGCTTCCGGCCCGGGTGCCGCAGCCCACGAGGAGGATGGCCGCCGTGGCGGCGACGACCGTCGTGCGGTGGATCGTCGTACGACGCATGGGGGATGACCGCCTTTCCGCTGGGGCCGGCCGACCGGCCCGCGCTGCAGATGTGACGTTCCCGCTGCACAGGCGGATCCCGGAAGGACCCCGGCCGGGTCACCCGGCCGGGGTCCTCCGCTCGGCGGTACGTCAGCTGGTCGTGACGGCGGTGTCGTCGACGACGAAGCTGGTCTGGAGGGAGGAGTCCTCCGCCCCGGTGAACTTGAGCGTGACCGTCGAGCCCGCGAAGGAGGACAGGTCGAGGGTCTTCTGGGTGTAGCCGGAGGCGGCGTTGAGGTTGGAGTACGTCGCCAGGGTCGTCGAGCCGGCGGCCACCGTCAGCTGGTCGTACGCGGTGCTGCCGGTCTCGGCGGTGTCGACGTGCAGGTAGAAGGTGAAACTGGCGCGGCACCCGGCGGGGATCGTCACCGACTGGGAGAGCGTGTCGGTGTGCGTGGTGCCGTACCCGTCGAGCCAGGCCTTGTAGGAGCCGCCGTGCGCGGCCTCACCGGTGTCGTTGGTGATGACGCCGCTGGAGGCGGTCCAGGCGGTGTTGCCCGACTCGAAGCCCGGGTTGCCCAGGAGCTGGCCGGGGGTGCAGGTACCGCCGCCACCGCCGCCGGAGGTGAAGGCGGCGGTGCCGTTCGGGGTGCCCCAGCCGGTCGGGCCGTCGTAGCCGGCGGCCGCGGTGCAGAAGTACGACGTCGAGCAGGAGCCGTTGCTGCCGGTGGTGACGTCGTACAGGTTCGCGGTGTGGGAGTAGGGGTACTGCGCCGGGTAGTCGGTGGCGCCCGGGGTGCCGGCGAGGGCGTAGACGCCGGCGATGATCGGCGCGGAGGCGCTGGTGCCGCCGTAGACGGCCCAGCCGGAGCCGCCGTAGGTGTTGTAGACCGCGACGCCGGTGGCCGGGTCGGCGACCGCGGAGACGTCGGCCTCCATGCGGCGCGAGCAGCCGGAGTCGGTCTGCCAGGTGGGCTTGGGGTCGTATGCCGAGCAGCCGGAGCCGGTGCCCTCGGTGGCGCTGGTGTGCCAGACCGACTCGGTCCAGCCGCGGGCGTTGCCGGACGTGGTGAGGGCGGTGCCGCCGACGGCGGTCACGTACTGGGACGTGGCCGGGTATTCGGCGCCGTAGGCGGAGTCGCCGGCGGAGACGGTGATGGCGACGCCGGGGTGCCTGAAGTACTGGGTGTCCTCGGTGGTCTGGCCGGCCGCCTCGGAGCCGCCCCAGCTGTTGGAGACGAACTTGGCGCCCAGCGAGACGGCCTCGTTCTCGGCGATGCCGAGGTCGGTGTCGTTCGCGGAGTTGGCCTCGACGAGGATGATGTTGCAGTTGGGGCAGACCGCGCTGACCATGTCGAGGTCGAGCGCTTCCTCGCCCGCCCAGCCGGTGTCGTTGGCCGGGAGTGCGGTGGTCGAGCCGGTCTGGCTGACCTGCTTGAAGCAGCCGCTCGCCTTGGTGCAGGCGGACAGGCCGTACTGCGAGCGGTAAGTGGCCAGGTCCGCTTCGGCGTTGGGGTCGTTGTAGGCGTCGACGACGGCAACGGTCAGGCCGGATCCGCCGGTTGACGGCAGGCTGTAGGCGCTGTGCAGGTTGGCCGGGCTGAGGCCGGAGGGGGCGGCGGCGAGCGCGGAGGCCAGCTGCTGCTTGATGTCGGTGCGGCGCTGGGCGAAGCAGGACGCGTGGCCGGGCTCGGCGGTGGCGCACAGGTGGGTCGTCGGGACCTTCTGGCCGGCCGTGCCGGTGGAGTGGAAGGTCTGCCGCTGGGGGTCGGTCAGGGCCTTGGCGTTCTGCGTGGCCCGGGAGGAGTGTGAGGTGGCGGGAGCGGCCTCGGCCCCGGCCGTCGGAGCGACGACGAGTCCGGCGACGGTGAGGGCGAGGGCGGGCAGGGCGACGGCCAGGAGTCTTCGAAGACTCCGTCGCCGCGCGCTCGGGCGTGACTCACGCATGGGGGTGCTGCCTCCATCGGGAAAAGTGGGGTTCTCGAACGGGGTGGTGGCAGGCCCGAGTCGCGCAGGAGCGGCGGTAGCAGAGCGCGGCCATGGGCATGACACTTACAGCGCCCTGCGATGCCGGTGAACATGACAAAACAGGGTGGGCAGAACCTAGCCCGGCCCCGGCGACGGCGGGCAGTCCTCAAAAGAAGATCTTTGCCGCGCCATAAGCAGCACTTAGCCGGGCCCGGGTCGGGTTGACACGTCGATTGGCAGGTCTAGGCCCAGAGTTGACCTTGGAGTGCCTCGACGGCCTCCTCCGTCGTGGTAGCCGTGTAGACGCCCGTCGAGAGGTACTTCCAGCCGCCGTCGGCCACGACGAAGACGATGTCGGCGCTTTCGCCCGCCTTCAGGGCCTTCTTGCCGACGCCGAGCGCGGCATGGAGGGCGGCGCCGGTCGAGACGCCCGCGAAGATGCCCTCCTGCTGCAGGAGTTCACGGGTGCGGGCCACGGCGTCGGCCGAGCCGACCGAGAAGCGGGTGGTGAGGACGGAGGCGTCGTACAGCTCCGGTACGAAGCCCTCGTCGAGGTTGCGCAGGCCGTAGACGAGGTCGTCGTAGCGCGGTTCGGCGGCGACGATCTTCACGTCGGGCTTGTGCTCGCGCAGATAGCGGCCGACGCCCATCAGCGTGCCCGTCGTGCCGAGGCCGGCGACGAAGTGGGTGATCGACGGGAGGTCGGCGAGGATCTCCGGACCGGTCGTGGCGTAGTGCGCGCCCGCGTTGTCCGGGTTGCCGTACTGGTAGAGCATCACCCAGTCCGGGTGCTCGGCGGCCAGCTCCTTGGCGACGCGTACGGCGGTGTTGGAGCCGCCCGCGGCCGGGCTGGGGATGATCTCGGCGCCCCACATGCCGAGCAGGTCCCGGCGCTCCTGCGAGGTGTTCTCCGGCATCACGCACACCATGCGGTAGCCCTTGAGCTTGGCCGCCATGGCGAGGGAGATGCCGGTGTTGCCGGAGGTGGGTTCGAGGATCGTGCAGCCGGGGGTGAGCCGGCCGTCCTTCTCCGCCTGCTCGATCATGTGCAGGGCCGGGCGGTCCTTGACGGAGCCGGTCGGGTTGCGGTCCTCCAGCTTGGCCCAGATCCGGACGTCGGAGGACGGCGACAGGCGCGGCAGGCGCACCAGGGGGGTGTTGCCCACCGCGGCCAGCGGGGAGTCGTAGCGCATGAGGGATCAGCGGCCGATCAGGCCATGCCGCCGGCGACGGCGGGCAGGATCGTCACGCTGTCGCCGTCGGCGAGCTTGGTGGTGATGCCGTCGATGAAGCGGACGTCCTCGTCGTTGAGGTAGACGTTGACGAAGCGGCGCAGTTCACCGCCGTCGACGAGGCGGGCCTGGATGCCCGCGTGCCGGGTCTCGAGGTCGGCGATCAGGTCGGCGAGGGTGTCGCCGCTGCCCTCCACCGCCTTCTGACCGTCGGTGTACTGGCGGAGGATGGTGGGGATGCGGACCTCGATGGCCATGGTGCGGGCTCCTCTGTCGGAAGGTGTCGGTTCGGTACGCGCGGTGGGGGTCCCCCCGGCTCTCGGCTCCGGGGGAGCGCCGCGGCTCACGGCCGTACGGCGGCAGGGCACGTCAACAGATGGCGCTGCTGAGCCTGCACAGGTCGACGTGCAGCCGCGCCACGAGCAGCACGCTCGGCGTCTTGTCGCTCACGTCGGGAAGAACCATGGGGTCATCGTACCGATTCCCGGTCCGGCCCCTGGAATGTGATCTCACCCTTCGGACGGAGGTCATCCGGGGTTCGAGACCGCCACCCGGGGATCGGCGGCCGGTCGGGGGTCAGTACGACTCCACCACCTTGACCTCCTCCTCCGTGACCTCGCCCTCGACGATGCGGAACGAGCGGAACTGGAAGTCGCCTGCGTCGTCGGCGTCCGCGGTCGACACCAGGACGTAGTGGGCGCCGGGCTCGTTCGCGTAGGAGATGTCGGTCCGGGACGGGTAGGCCTCGGTCGCCGTGTGGGAGTGGTAGATGACCACCGGCTCCTCGTCGCGGTCGTCCATCTCGCGGTAGAGCTTGAGGAGGTCGCCGGAGTCGAACTCGTAGAACGTGGGCGAGCGGGCGGCGTTGAGCATGGGGATGAAGCGCTCGGGGCGGCCTTCGCCCACCGGGCCCGCCACCACACCGCACGCCTCGTCGGGGTGGTCCTGGCGCGCGTGCGCGACGATCCGGTCGAACAGGTCCTGCGTGAGGGTCAGCATGCGGGCCAGGATAAACAGGAGGGCCGCCCCGTACCGAGGGACGGTACGAAGCGGCCCACATGCCGGACATCCTGAGCGGCAGCCGAAGGGAGCTCCACGAGCACTCCCTGCGGCCGGACGTCCTGGAAGGCGGTGGTCAGCCCGCCTCAGCTCACCTTCTCCAGCACCTGCTCGTCGCGCTCGGCGATCCCCGGGGTGCGGGCCTTGAGGACCATCCAGCCGATGCCGAGCACGACCGCCCAGACCCCCATCACGTACAGGGAGATGCGGGACTCGGCGTCGTATGCGATCAGGCCGGTGACGAACAGCAGGAACACGATAGCGATCCAGCTGCAGACCGCGCCGCCGGGGGCCGGGAAGGAGGACGCGGGCAGGCGGCCCGCCTTGACCGCGCGGCGGTACAGGACGTGACTGATGAGGATCATCAGCCAGGTCCAGATGCCGGCGCCGGTGGCGACGGAGGTGACGTAGCCGAAGGCCTTCTCCGGGACGACGTAGTTGAGGACCACGCCGATGCCCATGAAGACCACGGAGGTCGTGATGCCGATCGCCGGGGTCTTCGAGGCGGACAGCCTGCCGAAGACCTTCGGGGCCTCGCCGTTGTCCGCGAGCGTGCGCAGCATGCGGCCGGTGGAGTACATGCCGGAGTTGCAGGACGACAGGGCCGCGGTGAGGACGACGAAGTTGACGATGGCGGCGCCGGCCGGGATGCCGATGACGGCGAAGGCCTTCACGAAGGGGCTGACGCCCGCCGCGAACTGGGTCCACTTCACGACGCACAGGATGACGGTGAGGGCACCGACGTAGAAGAGCGCGATGCGCCAGGGCAGCGTGTTGATCGCCTTCGGGAGCGTCTTCTCCGGGTTCTCGGACTCGCCCGCGGTGACGCCGACGAGCTCGACGGCGAGGTAGGCGAACATGACGCCCTGCAGGGTCATCAGGGAGGAGCCGATGCCCTTGGGGAAGAAGCCGTCGAAGGCCCAGAGGTTGGAGACGCTGGCGGTGTCGCCGGCCTGGCTGAAGCCGAGGGTGAGCACGCCCAGGCCGATCACGATCATGCCGATGAGCGCGGTGACCTTGACCATCGAGAACCAGAACTCGATCTCGCCGAACAGCTTCACCGAGATCAGGTTGGCCACGAAGAGGACCAGCATGAAGACGAGGGCCGTCACCCATTGCGGGACGGACGGGAACCAGTAATCGACGTAGATCGCGGCGGCCGTCAGCTCGGCCATGCCGGTCACCACCCACATCAGCCAGTACGTCCAGCCGGTGAAGTAGCCGAAGAGCGGGCCGAGGAACTCGCGGGAGTACTCGGCGAAGGAGCCGGAAACGGGGCGATAGAGCAGGAGCTCGCCGAGCGCCCGCATGATGAAGAAGATGATGCCGCCCGCCAGGGCGTACATCAGGATGAGACTCGGACCGGCCTTGGCAATGTTCGCGCCGGCTCCGAGGAAGAGGCCGACGCCGATGGCGCCGCCGATCGCGATCATCTGGACCTGGCGGCTGCCCAGCCCGCGCTCGTACCCCTCCTCGGGGGTGGTGTCCGCGACCTTCGGTGCGGTCATGTGTGGTGCGCCTTTCTCCATGCCGATCCGGACCGGTGCTCGGCCTCGGATCGGGTTTCGATCCCCCCGGATAGCTGGAGTCGTGCCTGGCCGGTGGTTACCGGCTCGGTGGCGCACCCGGCCGGAACATGGGTGGTGTCCCGTCGGGCGATCGTGAAGGTCTATCACGCAGGCCGATCGGGAGGTGTGGCGCATCACACAGGAAGAAGTGGATAAAATGCCGCCGAACAGGTCATACCAGGCCGCAACGGTGACGCGATCGTTATCCGGATTTGAGCGTCCTCTGAGCGGACGCCATATCCGTACAGATCGACCCGTAAGGGGAATCGGGCCTTAAGAAGTCACGTCAAGACGGTCGGGCTGAACCACGGCACGGGTGCCGAGCGGCGTCACGGCATGAGCGTCGAGACGAGCGTCTCCTGCAGCCCGCCCAGCCACAGGTACGCCATCACCATCGGCTTGCGCGGGTCCTCGTCCGGCAGCCGGTAGAGGAGGTCGGTGTCGTCCTCGTCGGTGATCTCCAGCCGGGAGCCGATCGCCAGGCGCAGGTCGTTGAGCGAGCTCAGCCACTGGCGGGACGCGTCGGGGGACAGCTTGAGGACCGCCCCGCCCTCGTCCACCGGCGTGAGCGCATCCAGGGAGCGGATCACCGCCAGGGCGTTCTCGCGCTTGCCGGCCCGCAGGTCGTTCTCGGTGTAGCGGCGGAACTCGGCCGAGTGGGCCTGCTGCTCCTCGGCGTCCTGGGGCGAGTCCGGGAACCGCTCCGGGTCGCTGTAGGCGTCCGGGAAGAGGCGGCGCAGCACCGGGTCCGCGGGGGGCTCGCTCGGCCCCTCGGCGAACAGCTCGGCGAGCGGGTCGGCCGAAGCGTCCTCGCCGGGGCCGGGGCCGATGAGCTCGAGGAGCTGGACGGCCAGCGACCGGATGATGGAGATCTCGACGTCGTCGAGTGCGACGGCCGCGCCGCCGCCGGGGAGCGGTTCGAAGTGTCCTGGCATCTAAGTGAGTTCGCTACTTCCGGTCCTGCTGGAGGGTGGCCCACAGACCGTAGCCGTGCATCGCCTGCACGTCGCGCTCCATCTCCTCGCGACTGCCGCTGGAGACGACCGCCCGGCCCTTGTGGTGGACGTCGAGCATGAGCTTGGTGGCCTTGTCCTTGCTGTAGCCGAAGTACGACTGGAAGACGTATGTCACATAGCTCATGAGGTTGACCGGGTCGTTGTGGACGATCGTGACCCAGGGGACGTCGGGCTCGGGTACGGCGAAGACCTCTTCCGCCGATTCGGTGCGTTCGATCTCTACGGGAGCGGGTGACGTCACATGGCCATGCTGCCATGCAGGCCACAAATCGTCACACTGACGAGATGGGAGTAGCATCTGTCGTCATGAACACTGCGGGCCTTGGGCTGCCAGAAGAAGAAGGGCGCGAAGCGCTTCCGCAGAAGGGTGGTGGTGGGCACCGGGTGGGCGTGCCCTCGACGGCACTCTTCACGGACCAGTACGAGCTGACGATGCTGCAGGCCGCCCTGCAGGCGGGCACCGCCGAGCGGCGCAGCGTGTTCGAGGTCTTCACCCGGCGGCTGCCCGACGGCCGCCGCTACGGCGTCGTGGCGGGCACCGGACGCGTCCTGGACGCGGTCGAGAACTTCCGCTTCGACCCGGGCCTCCTCGGCTTCCTGCGGGAGCGGCAGATCGTCGGCGAGGAGACCCTCCAGTGGCTCGCCGACTACCGCTTCAGCGGCGACATCTGGGGCTACCCCGAGGGCGAGGTGTACTTCCCGGGCTCGCCGATCATGCGGGTCGAGGGGACGTTCGCCGAGTGCGTGCTGCTGGAGACCGTGATCCTGTCGATCCTCAACCACGACTCGGCGATCGCGGCGGCCGCCTCCCGGATGTCCTCCGCCGCCGGTGACCGGCCGCTGATCGAGATGGGCGCCCGCCGCACCCACGAGCTGGCCGCCGTCGCCGCCTCGCGGGCCGCGTACGTCGGCGGCTTCGCCACCACGTCCGACCTGGCCGCCGGCTTCCGCTACGGCATCCCGACCGTGGGCACGTCCGCGCACGCCTTCACCCTGCTGCACGACCGCGAGCGGGACGCCTTCCAGGCCCAGGTGGAGTCCCTGGGCCGGGGCACCACGCTGCTCGTGGACACGTACGACGTCGCCGAGGCCGTCCGTACGGCCGTCGAGGTGGCCGGGCCCGAGCTGGGCGCGGTGCGCATCGACTCCGGGGACCTGCTGCTCGTCGCACACCGGGTACGTCAGCAGCTGGACGCGCTGGGCGCGACGGACACGAAGATCGTCGTGACCTCGGACCTGGACGAGTACGCCATCGCCTCGCTGGCGGCGGCGCCCGTGGACGCCTACGGCGTGGGCACCCAGCTGGTGACCGGCTCCGGGCACCCGACGTGCTCGATGGTCTACAAGCTGGTGGCGCGCGCCGAGTCCGGCGATCCCAAGGCGCCGCTGGTGCCGGTGGCGAAGAGGTCCACCGGCGGCAAGACCTCCATCGGCGGCCGCAAGTGGGCGGCCCGGCGGCTGGACGAGTTCGGGGTGGCGGAGGCCGAGGTCATCGGCACCGGACCGGTGCCGGGCGACCTGTCGGACCGGCAGCTGCTCGTCGAGCTGGTCAAGGGCGGCGAGGTCGTGGCTCACGAGCCGCTGGACGTCGTACGGGAGCGGCACATGGCCGTGCGGGCCAACCTGCCGCTGTCCGCTACGCAGCTCTCGCGCGGGGAACCCGTGCTGGCGACGGAGTACCTCCGGGCGCGGTCGGGTAGCTAGAGCACGTGCGCCGTCGCACGCCGCTCGCCCCTGCTTGCCGCACCGCCGCCGTCTCCGGGCTCGTACCGTCACTCACAGTCGTACGTCACTCACAGTCGAAGGACACCGACCATGCGCCGCGCCTTGATCGTCGTTGACGTGCAGAACGACTTCTGCGAGGGGGGCAGCCTCCCGGTGGCCGGAGGCGCCGATGTGGCCGCCGCGGTCACCGAGCTGATCGGCCAGGCTCCGGCCGGCTACCGGCACGTGGTGGCGACCCGCGACCACCATGTCGAGCCCGGCGAGCACTTCGCCGACAACCCCGACTTCGTCCACTCCTGGCCCGCGCACTGCGTCGCGGGCACGGAGGGCGTGGGCTTCCATCCGAACTTCGCCCCCGCGGTCGCCTCGGGGGCGGTCGACGCCGTCTTCGACAAGGGGGCGTACGCGGCCGCGTACAGCGGGTTCGAGGGCGCCGACGAGAACGGGGTGGCGCTCGGCGACTGGCTGCGGGCCCGGGAGATCGGCGAGGTGGACGTGGTCGGCCTCGCGACCGACCACTGCGTGAGGGCGACCGCCCTGGACGCCGTACGGCAGGGTTTCCGCACCCATGTGCTCCTGGACCTGACCGCCGGGGTGGCCGAGGAGACCACCGAGCGGGCGCTGGAGGAGCTGCGGGAGGCGGGCGTGGAGCTGTCGGGAAAGCCCGTCGTCCAGTGACCTGGCAGTGACCCGGCGGCCGGGCGCTACGCCTGGGCGGCCGGGCGTCTGAGCAGGGATCTGATCGGATGCCACAGCTCCGTCGCGAGGTCCGGTGACGTGGCTCCGCCGGCGGGGGCCGTGCGCCATATCAGGCCGTCGGGATGGTGCAGGACCGCCGTGATCTCGTCCGGGGTCGGCGGCGCCGCGTTGCCGCGCAGGTAGACGGCCCGCAGGCCCAGGTTGCGCAGCCGCGTCAGGGCGCGGGCGCGATTGCGGGCGTGCACGAGCACGCGGACCGCCGTAGCGGCGGACGAGCCGTCGGCGGCGGGGCTGGGCAGGTTCAGTGCCACCACCACCGTGCCGTTCGGCAGCTTGCAGAATCCTCCTGCGGCCATGCGCTCATCCCCCCGTGCGTACCGGTGTCAATAAGAGAGCCACAGGACGCACCTAAACACGATCGGCGGCGACCCGCCAAGGGGTCGCCGCCAATACGCTTCTGACCTGCGAAAACGCGGATTACTTCACCGCGGGGCCCACCTGGAGCGAGATCGTCGAGCCATCCACGGCCTCCTTGACGATCTTGATCTTGGTGTTGGTGTCAGTGATCTTGACGCCACCGCGCGGGTTCGCCTCGTCGTAGTAGGTGCTGGTGCGGTCGTTGAAGACCGGCACCCCCTTCGACGACGGGATCGCGGTCGCGACGCCCGCCTTGTGCAGCGTGATGCCGTCCGTGCGGTACAGGCTGAACGTGGAGTCGTAGGCCTGGATGCGGTTGCGCATCAGCGTGCCGTCGGTCCACTTCAGCGCCGCCGGGTGCGAGTCGACCGGGAGGACCAGGCCGACGCCCGGGTGGGCGCTGGTGTTGTTGTCCGCCTGCGAGGTGTCCCACTTCCAGATCAACAGGCCGTTCTGGTACGGGTAGTGCTCCACCCAGTCCGGACGATCCGGCCCGAAGCCGAAGTTGTACGGGCCCGTCTGCAGCGTCTTGTCGTACGACACGTACTGGCGGTTCTCCGCGAGGTAGTACTGCGCGTAGTCCTTGGTGAAGGACGCGCCGATGCGGGAGAAGCCGTTCGCGGTCCACGCGGGGTCCGCCGTCTCGGCGTTGTCGGCGAAGACGGTCGCGCCGTCCGCGGTCAGCGTGATCTCGTCGGCCGCGAAGCCCTTCTGCGCCACACCGCCGTCGGTCTGGTAGCGGAAGCGGATGCCGACCTTCTTGCCCGCATAGGCGTCCAGCGCGTACGACAGCTTCTTGTAGCCGTCCACCGTGCCGGTCAGGGCCGGCGTGCCGCTGGCGTCACGCGGGATGGCCTGGCCGTCCACCGTGCCGTCGAGCGCGGTCCAGCGGGCGCCCCCGTCGGTCGACGCCTCGGCGTAGAGGTAGTCGTAGTTCGCCTCGATGTCGTACCAGCCGTCCATGGCCAGCGTGGCCGAGGACTTGCCGGTGAGGTCGACACTGCGTGTCAGCGTGTTCCTGAGGTCGTCGCCGCTGCCGCTCCACCACTGGGTGGAGCCCTGCGCCGGGGTCACGACCGTGGTGGTGACCGCCTTGTCGGGCAGGGAGACCACGACGGCCTGCTTGTTCGCGGTGTTGTACTCGGCGACGCCCAGCTTGTGCGCGGAGGACGTACCGGCCTTCGCCGTGTCGTAGTTGAGCCAGCCGAGCTGCAGCTTGTCCCAGGCACTGAAGTCGCCGGGCAGGTCGCCGATGGCGTCCTTGCCGCGGCCGAGCCAGGAGCCCGAGGACATCAGGGTCCAGAAGCCGGTGGAGTTCTCGCCGCCGCTGGTGTCGTAGTGGTCGGGCAGGCCGAGGTCGTGGCCGTACTCGTGGGCGAAGACGCCGAGTCCGCCGTTCTCCGGCTGGATGGTGTAGTCGCCGACCCAGATGCCGGAGTCGCCGATCTGCGTGCCGCCCAGCTTGTTGTTCGAGGGGCCGGTGGCGCCGGCGTCCGTGCCGAAGGCGTACCAGCGGTGGGCCCAGATCGCGTCGGTGCCCTGGGCGCCGCCGCCCGCGGACTCGTCCTCGCCGGCGTGCACGACCTGGAAGTGGTCGATGTAGCCGTCGGGTTCGTTGAAGTCGCCGTCGCCGTCGTAGTCGTAGCGGTCCCACTGGTCGTACTTGGCCAGGTCCGCCTTGATGTCGGCGTCGCTCTTGCCTGCCGCCTTCTGCTGGGCGACCCAGGCGCTCACGCCGTCGCTGACGACGTTCCACACGCTCGGGCAGTTGGTGGAGCCGCAGGCGTCGTTGCCGTAACGGGCCTCGTTGTAGGGGACCTTGACCCAGTCGGAGACCTCGCCGTCGACCGAGTAGCGGCCCGACGACTCCTTCTCGTAGAACTTCTTCATCGACTCGACGCCGCTGCCGGTGCCGAAGTAGAGGTCCTGGTAGTGCTGCCGGTTGTAGTCGGCCTGCCAGGCCGTCGAGTTGTCGTTCGCCCGGTCGGGCGCGGCTATCGTGTTGTGCTGCGGCCCGGTGGTGCCGCCGTACTTCGGGTCGGTCTGGTCGCCGAACTCGACCAGGATGGTGAAGATCTTGTCGGTCTTCTCGCGGCCGAGCTCGACGTACTTGCCGTCACCCTTCCTGCTGTCGAGCCGGACGACCTGCGACCCGTCGCGGTCCTGGACCTTGGCCTCACCGGATATGACCTGGTTGAGGGCCTCCTGCCGCTGGGCCGCCCGGGTCTTGCTCAGGGGGCCGTCGAGGTCGTGCTTCTGCTGCTTCTCCGGCTGCGGATCGTGCCGGTCCACGGCGCCTGCCCGCGCCGCCGTGCTCGCCTCCGCCACCGCGAAGGTCGAGAACGTGGCGGTGGCCGCCGCGAGCGCGACACCGACGGCCGCCGCTCTGAACGTCCAGGTTCTGCCTGTCACTTGAGTTCCTCCCCCGCGCCGCGCACACGGAAGGAGGTATCCCGGTCAGTGGAAGGCCCGTGCGCGCACGTTCAACGCGTGTAGTCAAGTGCCGTCATTTGACTAGAGGTTTACGAGAAAAGACAGACCTTGACTTGAGCAAGTCAACTCCGCTATGTGGAGCCGGGGTTCGCTTTACGGACGGTCGCTAACCTGCAACGGGCGCGCGGTCCCTCCCGTTGGTGGCGACCATGACTCAGTGCGCCCCTTGTGCACCGGAACCGTGGGTTAGGCCACGCTTACCAACCGTTCCGGTAGGGCATGGACGCGGTTAGAGTCGAATGGTGGAACGCCCGGAAGTCGGCACAAAAACAGGCCGGTTACCCGTCTCACCCCCAATTCCTTCCGAGGACACGATTGCCATGCCTCGTCCGACTGCCGCACAGCTCGCCTACGGTTCCTGCACCGTGATCTTCTCGACGCTCGCCATGCTGCTGCTGTCACAGACGAGTTCGGGTCTCGGGATCGCGGTCATCGCCCTCGCCGCGCTCGCCCTGGGGCTGCTCGTCGCCATGACGGTCCCCCTGCCCAAGCCCCGCACGGTCGCACCGCCCGGCGAGACCGCCGTGGCGGCCCGGGCCGTCGAGCCGCGGGTAGCGGCGTCGCGGCAGCGGGTCGGCGCCGCGGCTGAGCCGATCCGGGAGCCGACGGCGCCCTGACACACGAGACGGCGGATCCGTGGGACTCACGGATCCGCCGACTGCTGTCACCGGGCGGTCGCCTCGAGGTCAAGTGGTGCTGACCACCACCGTCTTGGCGGCCTTGTCGTCCAGGCCCTGCTTGTAGGGCCGGTCGAAGTAGCTCCAGCCACCCGCGATCGCGGTCCAGATGCAGGCGCAGCAGAAGGCGAACGGAATCCACAGCACGAGCGCGCGCACCAGCGAGGTCCCCCAGGAGGGCGTGGCGCCGTTGTCGAGGTTGGCCACGCGCATGCCCATCAGCCGCTTGCCGAGGGTCTGCCCCCACGTGGCGGTCAGGATGGTGTCGTAGGCGACGTAGAGCACGGCCACCACGATCGACTGCCCGATCGACTTGCCGACGTCGAGCCGGTCGCCGTCCACCTCGTACTCGTTCACCCCGAGGCCCCAGGTGACCAGCCAGACCACGATCCCCACCAGGATCATGTCGATGATGCGCGCGAGCGTGCGCTTGCCGCTGTCGGCGAGCGGGGGCATGCCGGCGAGCGGGTCCTCGGGGTAGGGCGGGGGCGGCTGCCCGCCTCCGTCGGGTGGCGGCCCGCCCCCGTGGCCGCCGTACGGGGCGTCGTACGGCGAGCCCGACCCCTGACCCGACGGCGGCTGCTTCCTGAACGGGTCGTCTTCCGGTGGCTGCTGTCCGGAGCCCGGGGGCGGTTCGGTGCTCATGGCCCGAGTGGACCGCGAACGCCCCCGCTCCGCACCCGGCGGACCGCCGTACGGCGTACGAAATCGGCCACTCGCACGCGCTCTCCGGGCCGGTTCAGCCCGCCACGAACGTGTGGGCCGCCTTGTCGTGCCAGCACTGCTGCCACGGCCGGTCGAACAGGCACCAGGCGAGGCCGAGGATCCCGATGCCGAGCAGGCTGGGAAGGACCTGGACCACCCAGCGGCGCAGCGACGGGCCGAAGGCCGGGGGCTCGTGGCCCTCGATGTCCCGCACCTCGATGCCGCACAGCTTCTTGCCCAGGGTGCGGCCCCACTTGGCGGTGGGCAGCACCTCGCACAGGACGCCGGCGACGAGGAGGACGGCGAGGACGATGCCGAGGTAGGCGCTGGTCGTGCCGTCGAGCAGCCAGACGGTGACGGTACGGCCGGAGAGCTCGGCCGCGTCGATCTTCGCCTCGATGTGGTCGACGGCCTCGGTGCCGAGCGGCACGGCGACGGTGGCGGTGACGGCGCCGAGGACCACGGTGTCGATCAGCCGGGCGGCCAGCCGCTTGCCGAGCTTCGCGGGCCGCGCCGCCGCCTGGCGCATCGCGGCCGCCTGGAAGATGTCCTCCACCGGCGGCTTCCACGGCGCCACGGGCTGCTCGTCGCCGCCGCCCGCGAGCCGCTGCACCTGCTGGGGCCAGGACGGCTGCCCGCCGCCGGGGCCGCTGGTCATCGGCGGGGGCGCGGGCGCCGGCGCATGCTGGTGCGGTACGGAGGGAGCCTGCGCGACCTGGGGGGCGGCTCCGGGCGAGGGCGCGCCGCCCGCGCCGGGGCCACCCGCGCCGGGGCCACCGAAGACGGGCCCTCCCGAAGCGGGCCCGCTCGCCGCCGGCGGCCCGCCCGGCTGCCCGGGACGCTGCGGAACGGCGCGGAACATCATGGTGCCCTCGTCCTCACCGGGGGCGCCGGGAGCGGCCGGGCCGGACGCGGCGGGGCCGCCGGCGTCCGCGCCGGCCGCCGGACGGCGGAAGGCGAACGTGCCGCCGGACGCCGCGTCGGCCGGGTCCGCCGGCGGGATCGGTGCCGTGCCGTCGGTGCGGGCGGCCTGGCCGCCGGGCTGGGACGGAGGGGGCGAGGCGTCGGCCGGGGTCCGCGGGTCCGCGCCCCAGGAGACGCGATGGTCCTGGTCTCCGCCGAAGCCGGACTGCTGGGCGGGATCGGCGCCCCACGCGGGCGCCGGCTCCTGCACGGAGGGCGTCGGCTCCTGTCCGGTGGGCGCCGGATACGGGTCCTCGTCGAAGAAGTGCGGGCCGGTCTCCTCGACCGCGGGGACCGCCGGGCCCGCACCGGGCGGCGGGGCGAGCGGCTCGCCGTCCTGCGGAGCCGGCCGGCTGGTGCCCGACACCCAGGAGACACCGTTCCAGTACCGGACATATCCAGGAATGGACGGGTCCGGGTAATACCCTTCGCGGGGCCTGTCGTCGCCGTGGGCCGGGGTTGGGGCGCTCATGTCCGTCGTCCCGTATCTGCTCGGGGAATGTATGGGGGACTCCACTATCTATCAGACCCGTGCGCGCACCACCGCCAGTCCCGCCGTACCCACCCCTTTCCGGGCAACGTCGTGTGCGGCGGCTTCACGGCTCGTGAAAAAAATTCTCCGAACCCGCGTAATGGTCCCGCCCCTGCCCTCTCTCCACTCGTACGGGCCCACCCGCAGGGCCCGTACACCTGCCCGAGAGAGGAATCGGACGACATGCACTACACCGTGGTGGAGCGCGAGTTGGAGCTCCGGCTCATCCTGTCCCCGCAGCGCAGCGTCCCGGTCCCGGCCCGGCTCGGCTACCGCGCCGACGATCCGTACGCCATCCACATCGGCTTCCACATCGACTCCGCGTGCCCGGTGCACTGGACGTTCGCCCGCGAGCTCCTCGTGGAGGGGGTGTTCCGGCCGTGCGGGCAGGGGGACGTGCGGATGTGGCCGGCCAAGTCGCAGGGGCGCAGCGTGGTGTTGATGGCGTTGAGCTCGCCCGACGGGGACGCCCTGCTCCAGGCGCCGAGCGCCCAGGTGTCGGCCTGGCTGGAGCGGACCCTGCGGATGGTGCCCACGGGGTCCGAGGGCGAGCGGCTCGGCATCGACGACGCGCTCGACCAGCTGCTCGCCCGGTGACCCGTCCGAGAAGGTGTCGGGACGGGAGGAGGGTCAGAACAGCTTGCCCGGGTTGAGGATGTTCAGCGGGTCGAAGGCCCGCTTGACGGCCCGCTGCATCTCCATGCCGACGGGACCGATCTCCCGGGCCAGCCACTCCATCTTCAGGACGCCCACGCCGTGTTCGCCGGTGATCGTGCCGCCGAGTTCCAGGCCGAGGGCCATGATCTCGTCGAAGGACTCGCGGGCCCGCCGGGACTCGTCGGGGTCGGCCGCGTCGAAGCAGACGGTCGGGTGGGTGTTGCCGTCGCCGGCGTGGGCGCACACCCCGATGGTCAGCCGGTACTTGTCGGCGATCCGCTCGATGCCTTCGAGCAGCGCGCCGAGCTTGGAGCGGGGCACGCACACGTCGTCGATCATCGTCGTGCCCTTGACCGCCTCCAGTGCCGTGAGCGACAACCGGCGCGCCTGGAGCAGCAGTTCGGACTCTGCGGCGTCGTCGGCGGGGACCACCTGGGTGGCACCGGCGGCCTCGCACAGCGCGCCGACGGCGGCGAGGTCGGCGGCCGGGTCGGCGGTGTCGAAGGCGGCGAGGAGCAGGGCCTCCGTGGTCTCCGGCAGGCCCATGTGGGCCATGTCGTTGACCGCCCGCACCGTCGTACGGTCCATGAGTTCGAGCAGGGACGGCACATGGCCGCCCTCCATGATCCGGCACACGGCGTCGCAGGCCTCGGCCGCGGAGGCGAACTCGGCGGCCAGCACCAGCTGCTCGGGCGGCTTGGGCTTCAGCGCGAGCACGGCCCGTACGACGATGCCGAGCGAACCCTCGGAGCCGACGAAGAGGCGCGTCAGGTCGTATCCCGCGACGCCCTTCGCCGTACGGCGGCCGGTGGACATGAGCCGTCCGTCGGCGAGCACGACCTCCAGGCCGAGCACGTACTCGGCCGTCACTCCGTACTTCACGCAGCACAGGCCGCCGGAGGCGGTGCCGATGTTGCCGCCGATGGTGCACATCTCCCAGCTGGAGGGGTCCGGCGGGTAGCACAGGCCGTGCTCCTCGACCGCCCGGGAGAGGGTGGCGTTGACGACGCCCGGCTCGACGACCGCGATGCGGTCGACCGGGTTGATCTCCAGGATGCGGTCCATCTTGGTGAGGGACAGCACGATGCAGCCCTCGGAGGCGTTGGCACCGCCGGACAGACCGGTGCGGGCGCCCTGCGGGACGACCGGGACGCGCAGTTCGGTCGCGGTGCGCATGACGTGCTGGACCTGTTCGACCGTGCGCGGCAGGACGACCACGGCGGGGGTGCCGGCCGGGCAGAAGCTCGCCATGTCGTTGGCGTACGAGGTCGTGACGTCGGGGTCGGTGAGGACCGCCTCGGCCGGCAGACCGGCGAGGAGCCGGTCGGTCAGAGTGCCCAGGGCTGCGACAGCGTCTTCGGGTCGCACTTCGATACGGCTCATGATCACAGCGTCGCACCCGGGGCCATCGGTGTGAACCCCACCGGGGGCGCGCCTTCCCCTACCGAGGTGTGCTTGTCATATTGACGCACAGTGGGCGCCATGGAGAACGCACAGTCCGGGCCGGGTACCTCCCTGGTGGCCTCGCCGCCGCCGCGCCGATCCCGTCTGCTGCGGCGGGTGCTGCTCGCCACGGCCGTGATCGGTGCCGCGGGCGCCGCCGCGTTCGGCGGGCTGCTGATGCTGCGGCCGTCGCCACCGCCGCCGGTCAGGTCCGCACCGCCCGCGCCCGGCCCCAAGCCCCAGGTGCTGACGACGGTCACCGCCGGGGTGCCGGCCGCGCTGCCCGGCCTGACCGCGCTGATCGGGGAGCGCAAGCGGTACGTGCAGGCTCATCCGCAGGACGCGCGGGCATGGGCGGTCCTCGGGACGGCCTATGTGGAGCGGGGACGGCGGACCGCCGACGCCACGAACTACCCGAAGGCCGAGCAGGCGCTGAAGACCTCGCTGCGGCTGCGGGGTGAGCAGAGCGCCGAGAACGCCGCGGCACTCGACGGCCTGGCCGCGCTGGCGAACGCGCGCCGGAACTACGCGGACGCCAAGGACTGGGGCGAGCAGGCGCGGGAGCTCGCACCCAAGCAGTGGACGACGTATCCGCTGCTGATCGACGCGTACACCGGGCTGGGCGACTACCAGGCGGCCCGCGACACGCTGGACAAGCTGATGGCGCTGCACACCGGCGCGGACGGGCGCCCGGCCGTGATGGCGCAGGCGGCCGCCGTCTACCGGGACCGCGGCTGGCGTGAGGACGCGGCGGCGCAGCTGGCGGACGCGGCGGCGGCAGCCGGGACGCCCGCCGAGCGGGCCGCGTATCTGCAGCGGGCCGGGCAGCTCGCCTGGGAGCGCGGCGATCGGGAGGACGCGCTACGGCACTTCGAGGCGGCCGTGCGCCTCGACCCGGACCAGCGGGCCGCGCTGGCCGGGCAGGGGCGCGCGCTGGCCGCCCTCGGCCGCACGACGGAGGCCGTGACGGCGTACAAGCGCGCGCTGTCCCAACAGTCATCTGCTCAATACGTCCTGGAACTGGGCGAGTTGTACCAGTCACTGCGAATGGACCGGCAGGCGCGCGAGCAGTACGGCCTGCTGGCGGCGCAGGTGGGGCAGGACACGGCGGGCGGGGTCGACGACGAGCTGGTGATCGGGCAGTTCGAGGCGGACCACGGGGACCCGCAGGCCGCGGTGGACCGGCTGCGGGCCGAGTGGGAGCGGCAGCCGGGTATCGAGGTGGCGGACGCGCTGGGGTGGGCGCTGCGCCGGGCGGGAGACCCCGAGGGGGCGCTGCGCTACGCCAAGATCGCGACGGACAAGACGAAGGGGGGCGGGGTGCGCAGCGCGCTGTACTCGTTCCACCGGGGCATGATCGAGCGGGAGTTGGACGAGGATGCCTCCGCCCGCCGGCATCTGCAGGACGCGCTGCTGATCAATCCGTACTTCTCGCCGCTGCGGGCCCCGGAGGCGAAGGCGGCGCTGGCGGACCTGGGCGATCCGCCCGACGAGGCGGCGCCGGACGATGTGACGGGCCTGCAGTAGGCCGCCACCCGTCCGGCGCGCCTGTCGTCGCTACGGCATCACAGGTGTCCGTACGGCATCACAGGTTCCCGCGCCGCTCCTGCTCGCGCTCGATCGCCTCGAACAGGGCCTTGAAGTTGCCCTTGCCGAAGCCCATGGAGCCGTGCCGTTCGATGATCTCGAAGAAGACGGTCGGGCGGTCCTGGACCGGCTTGGTGAAGATCTGCAGCAGGTAGCCGTCCTCGTCGCGGTCGGCGAGGATCTTCAGCTCGCGCAGGGTGTCGACGGGGACGCGGGTGTCGCCGACCCACTCGCCGAGGGTGTCGTAGTAGGTGTCGGGGGTGGCCAGGAACTCGACGCCGGCCGCGCGCATGGTCCGTACCGTCTGGACGATGTCGTTGGTGTTGAGCGCGATGTGCTGGACACCGGCGCCGCCGTAGAACTCCAGGTACTCGTCGATCTGGGACTTCTTCTTGGCGATCGCGGGCTCGTTGATCGGGAACTTCACCTTGAGGGTGCCGTCCGCGACGACCTTCGACATCAGCGCGCTGTACTCGGTGGCGATGTCGTCGCCCACGAACTCCTTCATGTTCGTGAAGCCCATGACCTTGTTGTAGAAGCCGACCCAGTCGTTCATCCGGCCGAGTTCGACGTTGCCGACGCAGTGGTCGACGGCCTGGAAGGTGCGGTGGGCCGGCGGCTCGACGATCGGGTCTGCGGCGACGAAGCCGGGCAGGTACGGGCCGTCGTAGCCGGAGCGGTCGACGAGGGTGTGGCGGGTCTCGCCGTACGTCGCGATCGCGGCGAGGACGACCGTGCCGTGCTCGTCCTTCAGCTCGTACGGCTCGGCGACCGGGCGGGCGCCGTGCTCGACGGCGTAGGTGTACGCGGCGCGCGCGTCCGGGACCTCGATGGCCAGGTCGATGACGCCGTCGCCGTGCTCGGCCACGTGCCGGGCGAGGAACTCGCCCCACTCGGTGGCGGGCTTGATCACCGAGGTGAGCACGAAGCGCGCCGAGCCGTTCTCCAGCACGTAGCTCGCGGTCTCGCGGCTGCCGTTCTCCGGTCCGGAGTAGGCCACCAGCCGCATGCCGAACGCGGTGGAGTAGTAGTGCGCCGCCTGCTTGGCGTTGCCCACGGCGAAGACGACCGCGTCCATTCCCTTGACCGGGAAGGGGTCGGCCTGCCGGGCGGTCGTGTCGGGAGCGTGCTGAGTGGTCTGCGTCATGACGGCAGCGTGGACCCGCTCTGCAAGGTGCGCAATAGTTTGCAGGTTCGCTGGGCAGTCTGCTCAGGCATACGGCTGTATCGGCGGCCGTTCTGTACAGGATGACCACCCCCAGGGAGTGGGCGTAGGGGTTGTAGCGCCCCGAAGGGGAACGACCCGAAAACAGGGAGCAGGCTGCCGTGGCGATCGATCGACTGGACGGGCGCATCATCGTGCTGCTGGCGCGGGAGCCGCGGATCGGGGTGCTGGAGATGTCCCGGCGGCTCGGGGTCGCGCGCGGGACGGTGCAGGCACGGCTGGACCGGCTCCAGTCCCACGGGGTCATCCGCGGCTTCGGCCCCCAGGTGGACCCGGCGGCACTCGGCTACCCGGTCACCGCCTTCGCCACGCTCCAGATCCGGCAGGGCCAGGGCCCGGACGTCCGGGCCCACTTGGCGACGGTCCCGGAGGTCCTGGAACTCCACACCACCACCGGCACGGGCGACATGCTCTGCCGCCTGGTGGCCCGCTCGAACGCCGACCTCCAGCGGGTCATCGACCGGGTGGTCGGCATCGAGGGCATCGTCCGGGCGTCGACGGCGATCGTGATGGAGAACCCCGTACCGCTGCGGATCATCCCGCTGGTGGAGCAGGCGTCGCAGGACGTCTGACCACCGCGCCTGACAACGCCTAACAGCTCGGGATCGAGCCCTTGCCCTTCTCCAGGGCCACCAGGGAGTCGACCGCGCTCTTCAGCGTCGTCACCGGGATCAGGCGCAGGCCGGCCGGGAGTTCGGACTTGGCGTCCTGGCACTCCTCCTTCGGGACCAGGAAGACGGTCGCCCCGTCGCGCCGGGCGGCCTTCGTCTTCAGGGCCACGCCGCCGACCGCGCCGACCTTGCCGTCCGCGTCGATGGTCCCCGTGCCGGCGACGGTGCGGCCGCCGGTGAGGTCGCCGCCGCTGCCGTTGCCGTCGAGCTTGTCGATGACGCCGAGGGTGAAGAGGAGACCCGCGCTCGGGCCGCCGACGTCGGCCAGCCGCAGCGTGACCTTGACGTTCTTGTCGCTCAGATCCAGATAGTTCAGCGCGGCCCGCGTCGCCGCGTCCTGGGACTCCTTCATCTGCGCCGTGTTGTGCCGCTCGATCTCCTTGATGTTGCCGCCCGTCGGGTAGACCGAGTCGTACGGCATGACCGCCCGGTCCGTGCGGAACCAGCTGTCGACGACATCACCGAGCGAGACCTGCGCGTCCGGGGCGGTCGCCTCGATGGTCGTCATCCGCAGCTGGCCGCTCGTCTTCCGGGTCGGGGCGCCGGAGACCGTGATCACCGCGGTGCCCTTGTTCTCACCGAGCACGTTCGCCGTCATCCCGGGCTGCGCCAGCGCGAACGGCAGCGGCGCGGCCGCCGCCGTGGCGATCAGGGCCACGACGGGCACGGCGCAGAGGGCGATGGCCTGGAGGCGTGTGAGACGAGAGAGCACGGGATCAATCTAACGCGGCGGTCGGTTCCGGCCACCGGGCGCCCGATCGGCCCCCTCCGCACCGGCCCTCAGGCCCGCCACAGGTCCCTGCGCTCCCGGGTGAACCGGCGCAGGGGGCCCGGGAGGGGCTCGGTGCCGATGCCGGGGCCGGACGGGACCGGCAGGTGGCCGTCCACCAGGACGAAGGGTTCGGTGATGTCCTCGGCGAAGTAGCGGCTGGACGCGGAGGTGTCGCCGGGCAGGGTGAAGCCGGGGAGGGCGGCCAGGGCCAGGTTCGGGGCGCGGCCGATGCCCGTCTCCAGCATGCCGCCGCACCACACCGGCACCCCGTGCGCGTGGGCCACGTCGTGGACGCGGCGGGCCTCCAGGTAGCCGCCGACCCGGGCCGGTTTGACGTTCACGACGCGGCAGGCGTCCAGGGCGATCGCGGCGGCCGTGTCCCGGGCGTTGTGCAGGGACTCGTCCAGGCACACGGGGGTGGCGATGCGCTGCTGGAGTCGGGCGTGGCCGTACAGGTTGTTCTCCTCCAGCGGTTCCTCGATCAGCAGCAGCCCGAAGGCGTCGAGGCGCCGCAGGTGCTCGGCGTCCGCGAGCGAGTACGCCGTGTTGGCGTCGACCTGGAGCGGCAGCGCGTCGCCGAAGCGCTCGCGCACCGCGCGGACCGGCTCGACGTCCCAGCCGGGCTCGATCTTCAGCTTGATGCGGACATAGCCCTCGGCGAGGTAGCGCTCGACGTCGTCGAGGAGCTCCGGCACGGAGTTCCTGATGCCGACGGACACGCCCGCCGGCACCCGGTCGCGCACCGCGCCCAGGTAGGTCGCGAGCGGCATGCCGTGGGCGCGCAGCTCCGCGTCCAGGATCGCCGTCTCCAGGGCCGCCTTCGCCAGCTCGTGCCCCTTGATCCCAGCCATCGCGGGGGCCGGCGCGGCCGCGGTGAGGTGCGGGAGGGCAGCGACGCGCGGCAGCAGGAAGTCGCGGAGCACGGTCTCGGCGCCGGCGACGAACTCGGAGCAGTACAGCGGCTCGGGGTCGGCGGCGAACTCCGACCAGCCCTCGGCCTCGTCCGTGACCACGTGGAGCAGGAAGGTGTCCTTGGCCGTCATGGTGCCGAAGGACGTGCGGAAGGGGGTGACGAGCGGGATCGCCACGTGGACGATCTCGACGCGTTCGAGCTTCATGCGGTCTCCTGCACGCGGGTGAGCGTGTACCAGCCGTCGCGGGACATGCCCGTCGCGGCGTATCCCCCGTCGAAGGCCTCCGTGAACACCTCGCGCACCGCATGCCGCCAGCGCCCGGCCAGCACCGGATCGACGGCCCGCAGCCCCACGATGTCGTCCGGGACGCGGCACCAGAGGTGACGTCCGCCGCGGTCACGGCGGACCAGGGCGTCCCCGTCGGGGGCGACGCGGGTCTCGGCGGCGCGGGCGAAGCGGGCGGCCCCCGCGTCCCCGGTGTCCCCGGTGTTCTCGGTGTCGTACGGCCGTGGCGGCGCCGTCAGGTCCCAGGTCGCCGTCAGCCGGTCGCTCTCGTCGCCGTCGTTCACGCCGTCCGCCATGGGGCCGTAGAAGTCGACCAGGTACTCCGTGCCGACGGCGCCGAGCTTGACCAGGTTGAAGCGGGCGTTGCGGCCGACCAGCGGGTCGAAGGTCCAGCGCATGGTGCGGGCGCCGAGGTCGAGCGCCCAGGCGCGCTGCGCCTGCTTCACGGCGTGCCCGAGGCCCTGGTCGGCGGCTGCCACCAGCGAGTACGTGTCCCGCCGCGGTCCGGAGACGGCGACGGTGGCCCCGGCCAGCCGCTGCCCGTCGTACGCGGCGTGCACGGCGCCGCCCGCGTGGACGAGGCTGTGCAGCACCTCGGCGGGATACGGCGGTGCGCTGCGGGGCGTCTGCCACACGTCGCTGAGGAAGTCCGCCACGGCGGCGATCCCGGCGACGTCGTGGACGGTACGGATGGTGACTCCTGACATGGCTCGAGTCTCCGTCGCGGCGATCTGGCTCGTATGGTGCAAGAGGACAAGCCGTACACGGGTTCGTTTGGGGATCGGCCAACCCTCCGCTCCCCTCCGGACCACCTGAACCACCTGAACCACCTGAGCAAGCCAAGGAATCCATGAACGCCCCCACCCTCGGTGACCTGCTGGACGTCGTCGGCGGCCCGTCCTTGCGCCTGCACACCGCCCCCGCCGGTCTCTCCGTGCCGGTCACCGAGGCGCTGCTCCACGACGCCCACGCCCCGCTCCCCCGGCTGCCCGGCGCGCTGCTGCTCGCGGTCGGGGTGCGGGCGGCGGGCGCGGGTGCGCTGGTGCGGGAGGCCGCGGCGGCGGGGCTGGCCGGGGTGGTGGTGCGGGGCGCCGACGGGCCGGCCGGCGAGGCCGAGGCGCACGGCATCGCCCTGCTGTCGGTCGACGAGGACACGGCCTGGCACCACGTGCACCTGCTGCTGGCCTCGGCCATCGGCGCACGCCCGGCCCCGTCGGGAAGCGGACTGGGCGACCTGGGTGATCTGTTCGCGCTGGCCGACGCGATCGCGGCGGCGGCCGGCGGGGCCACCGCCGTCGAGGACCCCCGGCAGCGGATCCTCGCCTACTCGACCGTCCCGGGGCAGCCGGTCGACGAGGACCGCCGAGAGGGAATCCTGGGCCTGCAGGTACCGGCCAGCGCCGAGAACGCCGAGCAGTACCGGGTGCTGTTCGCCGCCGACCGCCCCGTACGGCTGCCCGCGCTGACGGACACGGGCCTGCCCCGGCTGGCGATGCCCGTGCGGGCCGGCGGCGAGACGCTCGGCTCGGTCTGGCTGGTCGACGACGGCACGCTCGCCCCCGACGCCGAGGACACGCTGGTCCAGGGCGCCTCCACCGCGGCCCTGCTCCTGCTGCGCGCCCGGGCGGCGCGGGAACTGGCCCGCCACCAGCACGACGAACTGCTGCGCCGCCTGCTGGACGGAACGGCGGACGCGTCAACGGGTGCTCTTCGCCTGGGACTTGAGGGGCCGGTGCGGGTGGCCGCGTTCGTCCTCGACGCCGCCGCCAGCCTGCCCGACGCCGAGCGGACCGCACTGCGCCTGCTGGACGTCGTACGCCTGGCGTGCGAGGCGCGCTACGGGCGGCACGCGTGCGTACTGGTCGACGGCGTGGTGTACGCGCTGCTGCCGGCGCCCGGCGAACACGGCGGAGCGCGGCATCTGCGGCTGGCCGAGGACCTCACGCGGCGGGCGGGGCAGGCGCTGCGGGTGCCGGTGCGGGCGGCGCTCGGCGAGGTGGTGCCGGACGTCGGCGCGGTGGCGGACTCCCGCGCGGACGCGGACCTGGCGCTCCGCGCGCTCGGACCCGATCTGCCGGTGGCCTCGGTGGAGCAGGTGCGCGCCCGCGTCACGCTCCTCAGGCTGACGGAAGTGCTGGGCGAGCGAAGGGAGTTGAGTGCGGGCGCGTGGCGGCGGGTGCTGGCGTACGACGACGCGCACGGCACCGACTACGCCCGCACGCTGGCCTGTTGGTTCCACGCGGGCTGCGACATGGCGGGCGCCGCGAGGCTGCTCGCCGTGCATCCCAACACCTGCCGCTACCGCCTGAAGCAGGTCCGGCGGCACGTCGGGATCGACCTGGACGATCCCGACGAACGGCTGGTGCTGTGGCTGCAGTTGAGAACGCTGGCCGGACTCACCGGAGCGGGTTCACCGGGCGTGCCCGGTGAACTCAACGAAGCCAGTTCGTGAGCCTCTTCTCGCACTCCCTCAGCTGCTCCACCGGCACGTACTCCCCCGCCGTGTGCGCGAGCGACGGGTCCCCGGGGCCGTAGTTGAGGGCGGGCACGCCCAGCGCGGCGAACCGGGCGACGTCGGTCCAGCCGAGCTTGGGCCGGGGCCGCGCGCCGAGCGCGTCGACGAGCCCAGCGACCTGCTCCAGCCGGGGCGGCGCACCCGGCACGACCTCCGTCACGCGCACCTCGTACTCCGGGAAGAGCCCTCGGACGTACGCCTCCGCCTGTTCGGCCGAACGACCGGGCGCGAACCGGCAGTTGACGGTGACGACGCACTCGTCGGGCACGACGTTCCCGGCCACCCCGGCCCGTACGGAGACGGCACTGAGCCCCTCCCGGTACTCCAGCCCGTCGACGACGACCCGCTCGGGCACATGATCGTCCAGCCGTTGGAGGACCCGGGCCGCCTTGTGCGCGGCGTTGACGCCCTTCCAGGCGCGGGCGGTGTGCGCGCGTTCGCCGCGTACGACGATGTCGGCGGTGAGGATTCCCTGGCAGCCCGCCTCGACTCCGGCGTCGGACGGTTCCATGAGGATCGCGAGGTCGGCGTCGGCGAGGAGCGCGGGGCGGTCGGCGGCGATGCGGTGCAGCCCGTTGCGCTCGCCCTCGACCTCCTCGCACTCGTAGAAGACGTAGGTGACGTCGCGGACGGGCGCCGCGACGGCGGCCGCGAGGCGCAGGGCCACCGCGACGCCGCCCTTCATGTCGCAGGCGCCGAGTCCGTGGACCTTGCCGTCGGCGAGCCGGGAGGGGAGGTTTCCGGCGGCCGGAACGGTGTCCAAGTGGCCCGCGATGACGGCCCGTTGGGCGCGTCCGAGGTCGCTGCGGGCGACGACCGAGTTGCCGAGGCGCTCGACGGTGAGGTGGTCGAGCGCGCTCAGGGCCCGCGCCACGGCGTCCGCGATCCGGGCCTCGTCCCCGCTCTCGGAGGGGAGGTCGACGAGGGCACGGGTGAGGTCGACGACATCGGCGGTGAGGTCGAGGGGAGGGAGAGCGGGGGCGGGGGCGTGGGCGGGGCTCATGCGCGGTCCTGGGCGTCCTGGGGCTTGTCCGGACCGATGATGCAGGGCGCGGGGCGCC
Organism: Streptomyces sp. NPDC046805; assembly: GCF_040645355.1. Taxonomy (NCBI): domain Bacteria; kingdom Bacillati; phylum Actinomycetota; class Actinomycetes; order Kitasatosporales; family Streptomycetaceae; genus Streptomyces; species Streptomyces sp. NPDC046805. Next base: position 110,301 of record NZ_JBEYYC010000016.1, read on the forward strand.
GGCGGGTGGGCCGGTCGGCCAAACAAGGGGGGTCGCGTTGAAGGATCGGCCAAGGCGCCGGTGGACACGGGCAGACACCGGCCACCCGGCTCGGCCCGCCGGTGCCTCCCAGCCCGGCTCGATCGGCTCAGCGCAGCGCATCGGCGACCTCTCGTGCCGCCTCCACGACCCGCAGGCCCACCCGCTCCGGCACGGAATCCGTCAGCATCACGACCCCGACGCTGCCCTCGACTCCGGTGACCCCGAGCAGCGGAGCCGAGGCGCCGCTGGCCCCGGCCTCCAACTCCCCGTGCGTCAGGATGTATCCGGGATCGGCGAGCGGTGAACGCCGGCCCGCGAGGATCGCCTTGCCCGCGGCCCCCCGGTCCAGCGGATGCCGGAACCCGGCCCGGTACGCCACGTGGTAGTCCGTCCACGTCGGCTCGACCACCGCGACGGCCAGCGCCTCGATCCCGTCGACCAGCGTGAGGTGGGCGGTCGCCCCGAGGTCCTCGGCCAGCGCCCGCAGGGCCGGCAGCGCGGCCTCCCGTACCAGCGGATGCACCTGCCGCCCGAGCCGCAGCACGCCGAGGCCGACCCGGGCGCGGCCGCCCAGATCACGGCGTACGAGCGCGTGCTGCTCCAGGGTGGCGAGGAGCCGGTAGACGACGGTACGGTTCACGCCCAGTTTCTTGGAAAGCTCGGTGACGGTCAGCCCGTGGTCCGTGTCGGCCAGCAGCTTGAGGACGCGCAGTCCCCGGTCGAGCGTCTGAGAGGTCTCCGCGGTCACGACGCCCACTCCTTAGGTGGTGAGGTCGGCGGCGCTCTCGCGGCGATCGCGTCATCGAGTCCCGTCGGCGACGCGCTTCAGAGGCCGCCGATCGGCAGGACGGCCCGGCGGCTCCGGACCCAGTCGCTTCACGGCTGCGCTCCGCGGCGGCGCTGCCACGGGGCGTGTGCGTAGCGGGACAGTAGCGAAGCCGGTTCGCTGAGCGGAAGCCTCCGTCCAGAATCCGATCACGGCCTGGTAGGGACTGTTTACCTTCGTCCGGATACGTACAGCGCGCGTGCGCCCGCGCACACAACCCTCACGCACAGCGCACACGCGCGACCGCGGGCGCCGACGCCCTTTCGGCCCCGCGCCCAGCCCCCGCCCGGACCCGGCACGCCAGGCCCGGCACCGGGCCGCCCGAGCGGGACACCGGGGGTCACCTCATGCGGGTGGCCCACTCCTGCATCTTGGCGATCCGCTGCTTCAGCTGGCCGGCCGTCGCCTCGGCGCTCGCCGGGCCGCCGCACACGCGCCGCAGCTCGGTGTGGATCACGCCGTGCGGCTTGCCGCTCTGGTGCACGTACGCGCTCACCATCGTGTTGAGCTTCTTGCGCAGCTCCATCATCTCCTTGTGGGAGACCACCGGCCGCCGCTCGGCGGGCACTTCGAGGAGGTCGGCCTCGGTGTCCGGCCTCTTGCGGCTGTGCGCGATCTGCCGGGCCTGCCGCTTCTGGAGCAGGAGCTGGACCTGGTCCGGCTCCAGCAGCCCCGGGATGCCGAGGTAGTCCTGCTCCTCCTCGCTGCCCGGGTGGGCCTGCATGCCGAACTCGGCACCGTCGTACAGCACCCGGTCGAAGACGGCCTCGGACTCCAGCGCCTCGAAGGAGAACTGCTCCTGCTCGCCGGTGTCCTCGTCCTGCTCCTTGTTCGCCTCCTCCATCTCCTTCTCGGACTCGGCGTACGGGTCCTCCTCGCCGTTCTTCTGGGGCTTGTCGAGGGCGTGGTCGCGCTCGACCTCCATCTCGTTGGCGAAGGTGAGCAGGTCCGGGACGGTCGGCAGGAACACGGAGGCGGTCTCGCCGCGGCGCCGGGAACGCACGAAACGACCGACGGCCTGGGCGAAGAACAGGGGCGTCGAGATGGTGGTGGCGTACACGCCGACCGCGAGACGGGGGACGTCGACGCCCTCGGACACCATGCGGACCGCGACCATCCAGCGGTCGTCGCTCGCGCTGAAGTCGTCGATCCTCTTCGAGGCCCCGACGTCGTCGGAGAGCACGAGCGTCGCCTTGCTGCCGGTGATCTCGCGGATCAGCTTGGCGTAGGCGCGGGCGGAGTCCTGGTCGGTGGCGATGACGAGGGCGCCCGCGTCCGGGATCGCCTTGCGGACCTCGGTCAGCCGCTGGTCGGCGGCGCGCAGCACGCTCGGCATCCACTCGCCGCGCGGGTCGAGCGCGGTGCGCCAGGCCTGGCTGACGGCGTCCTTGGTCATGGGCTCGCCGAGCCGGGCCTCGATCTCGTCGCCGGCCTTCGTGCGCCAGCGCATGTTGCCGCTGTAGGAGAGGAAGATGACCGGCCGGACGACCCCGTCCGACAGGGCGGAGCCGTACCCGTACGTGTAGTCGGCGGCGGAGCGCCGGATGCCGTCCTGCCCCTCCTCGTACGTCACGAAGGGGATCGGGTTGGTGTCGGACCGAAACGGCGTACCGGTGAGCGCGAGCCGCCGTGTGGCCGGTTCGAAGGCCTCCAGGCACGCCTCGCCCCACGACTTGGAGTCACCGGCGTGGTGGATCTCGTCGAGGATGACGAGGGTCTTGCGCTGCTCGACCCGGTTGCGGTGCAGCATGGGCCGCACGCCGACACCGGCGTAGGTGACCGCGACGCCCTGGTAGTCCTTGCCGAGGGGCCCGGCGCTGTACTCGGGGTCCAGCTTGATGCCGATGCGCGCGGCCGCCTCCGCCCACTGCTTCTTCAGGTGCTCGGTCGGCGCGACCACGGTCACCTGCTGCACGACGTGGTGGTGCAGCAGCCAGGAGGCGAGTGTCAGGGCGAAGGTCGTCTTGCCGGCGCCCGGCGTGGCCACGGCGAGGAAGTCACGCGGCTGCTCCTGGATGTACTTGTCCATCGCTCCCTGCTGCCAGGCACGCAGTCTGCTGGCGGTGCCCCAGGGCGCACGGCCCGGGAAGGCGGGGGAAAGGTGGTGGGAGGAGGAAGCGGCGGTGGTAGTCACGGTCTCCGTGGTGGGGGTCGGCTCGGCTACGTATGACAACCGGGCCACCCTACCGGCGGCCCGGATATGTCAATGCGCGAACGAGGCCGGGTCACCCGGTGATGGGACTCACCTCACATCGCCGCGTGCGGCGATCTCGCACAGCGGTTCCCGGCCGTCAGGCGATCCGCACGCGCCTGCTCACCCACGCCCCCACCAGCGCCACCCCCGCCATCGGCAGGAACACCACGGCGAAGGCGGCCGGATGGGAGCTGTTCGCCGAGGCGGTCACGCTGGTCACCGTTCCCCCGCCCAGGGCCGCGAAGGCCGCCCCGGCCGCCCCGAGCAGGACGATGTTGGACAGGGCGTCGGAGATCTGCAGCGCGGCGGAGTTGCTGCCGGCCTCCTCCGGGGCGGAGAGCCGGAGCAGCAGCACGCTGCTGGAGGAGATCGTCAGCCCCATGCCGAAGCAGCCGAAGCCCCAGGCGACGGCGACGATCCACACGGGCACGCCGGGCGCGAGCACGCCGGGCGCGGTGGCGATGGCGGCGGTGACCAGCAGCATCCCGAGCGTCATCAGCCGCTCCCGGTACGGCTCCGCCCACTGCCGCGACTGCACCCACGAGCCCACCGCCCAGGTCACCCCGCCGGCCGCCAGCGAGAACCCGGCCGCCGTCGGCGTCAGCCCCCGCTGCGTCACCAGCATCAGCGGTACGAAGGACTCGGCGGCGATGAAGGACCCCGCGGCCAGCCCGCGCAGCAGCACGACGGACGGCAGCCCGCGCGCGGCCCGGTAGGTGCCGCGCGGCAGCAGTCCCCGCACGGCCGGCACGAGCAGGGCCGTCCCGGCGAGGCCGGGGAGCAGGGAGATCCAGCGCAGGTCCTGGGCGGCGTACTGGAGGAGCCCGGCGCCGAGGGAGATCCCGAGGGCGAGCCGGATCCGCCGCCGGTCGAAGGAGGCCTCCGGGCCCTCCTCGACCGCCCCCGACGCCCGCCGCCGTATCTGCGGGAGCGCGAGCGCCAGCGGGAGCACCACCAGCACCGGAATGCCGAGGAAGACCCACCGCCAGCCGAGATGCTCGGTCACGGCCCCGGCGGCGAGCGGCCCGACGATGGACGGGACGACCCACGCCGCGGCGAACGCCGCCATGATCGCCGGGCGCAGCCGCTCCGGATACGCGCGCCCCACGACGACGTACATCGCGACGATCAACAGCCCGCCGCCGAACCCCTGCACGGCCCGCCCGGCGATGAACACCCACATCGTGCCGGCGGCCCCGGCTACCACCAGCCCGGCCGCGAAGGCCGCGATGCCGGTGGTCAGCGGCGCCAGCGGCCCCCGCCGGTCCGACCATTGCCCGGAGAGCACCATGCCGAACAGGCTGGTCGTGAAGAACCCCGAGAACGCGAAGGCGTACAGCGACACCCCGTGCAGCTCCCGCGCGGCGACGGGCATCGCCGTACCCACCGCGGTCGCCTCGAAGGCGATCAGCAGCATGACGGACACCATGCCGATGCTCAGCGCCCGATGGGGCCGCCCGAGCACACCGGCCTCGGCAGGGGGCATGGCGTGGTCATGGGCTTCGGCGTCGGTACCGGCACCGGGTGTGCCGGCGGATTCGTCCGCGACTCCGGTGTCGCGCGGTCTCAGAGCGGCCATGGCCGCCAGCGTAAGGTGCACGACCGACTTTGACGCCTGTCGGGAGTCGGCTGCGGGCCGGGCCTTTGGTCGTACGACCCCGAGGCCCCCGGCGGCCCTCGGCCGTCAGCCCCGGCGGTCCGGGGGTGCGTCCCCGGTCATCTCGTTTCGGTCATCTCGCGTCGGTCATCTCGCGCTCGATCCAGCGGAAGATCACCGCCACCACGTAGAGGTGCTCCTCGCGGGTCAGTTGGCGCCCCTTGGGGATCTGGTGCCAGCGCTGGAGGCAGGTGCGGCAGCACGTCGCCGTCGCGTGCTGGGCGACGAAGACCGGGTGGCCGCGGTAGGGGGTCTGCTTGCCGTCCTTGTACGGCTCGGCCGGTGCGAGGCGCTTGGCGATGAGGTCGTAGGCGTGCCAGCGCATGGTGGCGGGCCCGCGTTCCTCGGCGATGGCCCGGTCGCGGCCGCGCAGATGGAACTTCGCGCGGAACGGGTGGCGCGCGATGGTGTCGAGCCGCTGGTCCAGCGAGCGAAGCGAGGGACCGGGCGTCTCGGAGGGCGAGGGGTCGGGCGAGGACGTCATGCTCTCTTCGAGCATAGGGCGATCGCCCCGTGAACGTTCTGGAGGAGCTCCGTCCAGTAGTGCCAGTCGGCGTCGGTCGCGGTGGCGGCCGGGTCGGCGGCCGGCAGGGCCTGGAGCAGGGCCGCGGCCAGCCGGTCGCAGGCGTCGGTCGTCCGCTCGTGCTGCCGCAGCCACAGGGCGCAGGCCAGGGTGGAGACGTCCGTGTTCAGCGGGTGCAGGGTCGCTTCGGGCTCGCTCCAGTACAGGACCGCGCCCGTCGCCCCGTCGACCACCAGACTGCTGCCCTCGGCGAGCCGGCCGAGGCGTATCAGGCGGTCGGCGCGGGAGGGGAGCAGGTCCGGCGGGTACGCGCCCGCCCGCTCGGCCGCGTCCGCGTCCTCGTCCGTGTCCGCGTAGTACTCCGCCAGGGTCGGCAGCGGCACGTCCGAGTCCTCCGCGTCCAGGCGGAGCAGGAACGCATCCTCGGGCAGGCCCGTGTCCCGCAGGAAGCGGCGGGTCGGCTCGTGGGTGAGCGTGGCGGGGAAGTCGACCTCCTCGAACCGGGCCACCCGGCCGAGCAGGCGGGCGGGCAGGCACAGAGCGAGTCCGGAGTCGGCGCCCCCGGTCAGGGCGAGCGGACGGAACAGCGCGGCCGCCTTCCCGTACGGCGGGGCCTCGCCCTCCGTGCCCTCGTCGAGGAGCGCGAGGAGCCGCCGGGACGTCTCGGTCACCGCCTTCGTGCCGCGGCGGCCCGCGAGGGAGGCCAAGCGACCGCGCAGGCCCGCCAGTTCCTCGGTGACCGCGGCGAACCGCAGCAGCGTCTCCAGGGGTGCCGGGCCCAGCAATGTCCCCAACACCAGCCGGTCCCGCAGCTCCTCCGCCAGGCGGGCGTGGCCGTCGGTGACGTCCGCGGGCGTGCACAGGCTCTCGACGCGCCACGGCGCGAGCCTCAACAGGTCACTACTGCCGGACAGTTCAGACAGTTCGGGCAGGTGCGTGACATACCAGTCCAGCTCGCCCTCGGTCGTCCTCATCGCTCCCCCGCGATTCGAGTCGTACGTCGTGCCCCACTGCCCCGCACACTACGCCGCACCACTGACAACGCCGCGCGCCCGGGAAGACGTCGCGCGGCACCGGTCCGTTCCACGGCCTCGTGCGTCAGGGGGCTCAAGTGAAGTACACGCCACCCAGCACGACCGCGAGCGCCGCCACGACGAACAGCAGGATCCAGAGCAGCAACTTACCGACGGCGGGCGGCGGTTCGTAGCGCGGCCCCTCGGGAGTGTCCGCGGTCACCGGTCCGTCACCACCGCGGCCTGGGGGCGGATCGGGAGGCGGTTCACCGGGCGGCCGGTCGCGGCACGCACCGCCGAGGCGATGGCGGCGGGCGACGTCACGACCGGGACCGCGCTGACGGACTTGGCGCCGAAGGGCGCGACCACGTCCCGCTCCTCGACCAGCTTGACGATCCGGATGTCCGGCGCGTCCAGGGTGGTCGGGAGCGCGTAGCCCGTGAGGTCGGGGTGGCGGACGAGGCCGCGCGGGGTGCGGAGGTTCTCGGTGAGGGCGATGCCGACGCCCTGGGTGACGCCCCCCTCGATACGGGCGTTGAGCTGGGCCGGGTTGAGGATGCGGCCCACGTCCTGGGCGACGGCCAGTTCCACGACCCGCACCGAGCCGAGCTCGATGTCGACGTCCACCACCGCACGGATCGCGCAGAAGGCGAGGCCCACGAAGGCGTCGCCCTGGCCCTCGGCGTTCAGCGGCTCGGTGGGGTGCGGGCGGCACTGGGCGGTGGCCCACAGCTCCTTGCCGTCCATGGCCTCGGTGACGGTCGTGGACAGCACGCCGTCGTACGACGTGATCTTGCCGTCGGTGATCTGGAGCAGCTCGGTCGACATGCCGAACTTGTGCGCCAGCGGCTGGAGAAGCTGGGTGCGGACCATCTTGGCCGCGCGTTCCACGGCGCCGCCCGACACCCAGGTGTGGCGGCCGCGGCAGCCCGCGCCGGCCGGGGGCTGGTCGGTGTCGACCGGGGCCACGTGGACCTCGTCGATGCCGAGGGTCTCCTGGACGATCTGCCGGGCGAGCGTGCCGAAGCCCTGGCCGGTCTCGACTGCCGCGCAGAGCACGGTCGCCACGCCGTCGTGGACCTTCACGGTCGCGGTGGACACCTCGTCGGCGCCCTCCGCGCCCAGCATGTGCACCATGCCCAGGCCGTAGCCCACGCCCCGGCGCACCGCGCCCGGTTCGCCCGCCCCCTCGGGGCCGCCGGGCAGCAGCAGCCAGCCCTCCTCGGGCATCTCCGTGGGGAGTTCGGGGAGCGGGAAGTCCCGCACGGCCTGCAGGAGTTCGGCCACCGGGGCCGGGCAGGTCACCGTCTGGCCGATCGGGAGCACGTCGCCGGTGGCGAGCACGTTGCGCAGGCGCAGCTCGGCCGGGTCCACGCCGAGCCGCTTCGCGAGCTTGTCCATCTGCGCCTCGTAGGCGGCGCAGACCTGCATGGCGCCCTCGCCGCGCACATGGCCGGAGGGCGGGTTGTTGGTGCGTACGGCCCAGCCCTCGATGAAGGCGTTGGGGACGACGTACGGTCCGCAGGCGAAGGAGACGGCGGCGGCCAGGGCGTCGGCGGACGTGTCGGCGTACGCGCCCGCATCCAGCAGGATCTGCGCCTCGACCTTCACCAGGTTGCCCTCGGCGTCGGCGTGATGGCGGTAGCGCAGCAGGGTCGGGTGGCGGTGGACGTGGCCGAGGAAGGACTCCTCGCGGGACGCCGCCAGCTTCACCGGGCAGCCGGTCTTGAGGGCGAGCAGGCCGAGCGGGAGCTGGAAGCCCTGGTCCTCGCGGTCGGCGGTGGCGCCCGGGACGCCGGTCACGACGATCTTCACCTGGTCGGTGGAGAGCCCGAAGCAGGCGGCGGCCGCGTTACGGTCGGTGTGCGGGTCGGTGGAGGCCAGGTAGAGCTCGACGCCGCCGTCGGGCCGGGGCACGGCGAGGCCCGCCTCGGCCCCTATGGGGGCAGGGTCCTGGCGGCCGATGCGATAGAGGCCCTCCACGACGATGTCGCCGGCCGCGTCCGGGTCTCCGTGGCGCAGCGGGATGTGCCGGATCAGGTTGCCGTCGGGATGCAGTGGTTCGGCCTCGAAGGCGTGCTCCGGGTCGGTCACCGGGTCGAGCACCTCGTACTCGACCATGATGGCCGCGGCGGCGATCCGTGCGGTGTCGGGGTGGTCGGCGGCGACGGCCGCGATGGGCTCGCCGTGGTGGCGTACGACCTCGGAGGCGAACACCGGGCGGTCGGGCGTGCCGCGGCCGTAGCGCGGGGTCCCGGGCACGTCCTCGTGCGTGACGACCGCGTGGACGCCGGGCATGTCGCGCGCGTGGGAGGTGTCGATGGACACGATGCGCGCGTGCGGGTGCGGGGAGCGCAGTACGGCCGCCCACAGCAGGCCCTCGGCCCACAGGTCCGCCGCGTACGGGAATGTGCCCTCGGTCTTGGCGCGGGCGTCGGACGCCGGCAGGGAGGCGCCGAGGCCGTGCGGCGGCGACTCCGGGACGGGCGCGGCCTCCGCGGCGGTGGTCGCGGTGGCGGCTTCGTTGCTCACGCGTGGCCTCCGTCCTGGCCGTAGGACTGGTCGTACGTCTCGCCGTAGGTGTCGTCGTACGGCTGGGGGAAGGTCTCGTCGTAGGGCTGGTCGTGCGGCGTGGGCGCCCCGAGGGACTCCGGGGACTCGAACGCCGCCGGGTTGACGCCGCCCGCGCCGGGACCCGCCTGGCGCGGGATGCGCGCCTCGTCCGCGTCCGCCTCGGTCCCGGCGGCGGCCTCCGCCTCGGCCGCGGCCTGCGCCTCGCGTTCCGCGACGGCCTCCTGGACGGCGTCCAGGACGCCCCGGTAGCCGCTGCAGCGGCACAGGTTGCCGCACAGGGCCTGGCGCGCCTCCAGATCGGTCGGCGCGGGGTTGCCCTCCAGCAGGTCGTGCACGGTCATCGCCATGCCGGGCACGCAGAAACCGCACTGCACCGCACCGCACTTGGCGAGCGCCCGCTGCACGTCCGAGGGCCGTCCGTCGGCGGCGAGCCCCTCGACCGTACGGACCTCGCTGCCGGCCGTGGTGACCGCGGGCACCAGGCAGGAGGCGACGAGCCGTCCGTCGACCTGGATGTTGCACGCCCCGCACTCGCCCTGCGAGCAGCCGTCCTTGGCACCGGCGAGGCCGAGGCGCTCACGCAACACGTACAGCAGGGACTCGCCGATCCAGGCGTCGGTGACGGGCCGGTCGGCGCCGTTGACGGTCAGGACGTACGAGGCCAGCGGGTGGTCGTCGTGCAGCGGCGCGGACTCCGGCTCGGGCAGCGCACCCGGCTCGTCGGCCGTCGCGTCGCCCTCCGCGGTCTCCGGACCGCCCTCGGCATCGGCGGCCGTCTCGGGCTGCGTCGGGGACTCGGCGCCCCTTTCAGGAGCCTCCTCGGGCCCTGACGCCTCAGCCGCCTCGGGCAGCTCGGCCGACTCTGCGGGATCGGCGCCGTCGGCCGGTTCCGCGGCCTCTTCGAACTCGTGGGAGTCGTGACCGCCCTCGTGGGCGGCGTGCGTGTCTTCGTGTACGGCGTACACGTCCTCGTGGACCGCGTGCGCGTCCTCGTGGACAGCCTGGGCGTCCTCGTGGGAGGCGGGAACGGCCTCGGGCAACGGCTGATGGGCTGGGTCGTCCTGGGCTGCGGCGCCGTACGCCTCGGTGGGCCCGTACCCCTCGTGGGCGTGCCCCGGCGCGTCCACGGTCCCGTAGCCCGGGACCTGCGCGTCCGGCGGACCCGGGTGCCCGTCGGCCGACGGCTGCCCCCAGGGCTCCCCCGCGGCCTCCGTCGCCCAGGGCGCGGGGGCGCCGCCGGGGAGGGTCGCCGGAGGGGTGCTGCCCCACTGCTCGACCAGGGAGGACGTGGTGAACTCGCCGGATTCGTCCGGCAGATCGCCCCCGGCGACGGGGATGGACCAGTGCCCGGTCACGTCGTGACCGGGAGCCGGGGCCGGTGCCGGTGGCGCGGGCTCCTCGTAGGTCCAGTGCTGGGTGGCCGCGGGCGTGTACGTGAACCGGTCGCCCGCGCCGCCCGTCTCCTGGGGCACGGTGTTCGAGTCGGGCCACTGGGCGCCGTCGGCCGGTGTCGTCCAGGCGCCCGGCGCGGCCGGCTCGGCCCCGGGGGCCGCCGCTATCTGCGGCGGCACATAGCCGTGGCCGGGCGCGGCGAGCGGGCTGTGGGCGGCCAGGAGCGCGTCGATGCCCCCCTCGGGAAGCTCCACGAACGCGGTGGCGCCGTCGTCGTAGTCGCCCTGGGGCAGCGGATCCCAGCGGCCACCGCCCTGGGGCGTGCCCTCTCCGTGCTGGTCGTCGGTCACGACAGCGCCCTCCCCAGTGCTCGTCGGGCCAGTGCGGCGACAGTGCGCCGCAGATGCAGTACGGCGGGCGGAAGTTGCGGGACGGAGCCGTCGGGCTCCGGCGCCGGGTCGGGGATGCAGGCCGCGGCGACGTACTCCCCGAAGGCGCTCAGGGCCTCGGGGGCGATCAGCCGCTCGTTGTCCCAGTCGATGAGCTGGGCGACCCACTGCTCGGCGTCCAGCGGCCGCAGCGGCATCGGCGCTATGGCGCCGACGGCGCACCGCACTCCGCGCCGGGCCGGGTCGAGGACCAGCGCCACCGAGGCGAGCGAACGGCCCGGCCCGGTACGGCCGGTCGCCTTCAGGAAGACCTGCGGGGCGTGCAGCAGCGGCACGCGCACGTAGCCGATGAGTTCGCCGCCGTTCAGCATCTCCACGCCGGCCAGCAGGTGCGACACCGGGACTTCCCGGCGGGCTCCCCCGGGCCCCGCGACGATCAGCATCGCCTCCAGGGCGGCCAGCACCGGCAGCAGGTCCCCGTTGGGCGCGGCGGAGGCGATGTTGCCGCCCAGGGTGCCCGCGTTGCGGATGTGCGGCGGTCCCGCGGCCCGCGCGGCGGCGGCGAGCGCCGGGATCAGGGCGGCGAAGTCGGGGCGCCCCATGCGCGCGTGCGTGAGCCCGGCGCCGAGGAGTGCGTGACCGTCCTGGTACTGCCAGCCGCGGATCTCACTGATCCGTCCGAGGCCGACCAGGGCGGCGGGCCTGAGCTGACCGGAGTTCACGGCGGCCATGAGGTCGGTGCCGCCCGCCACGGGGACGGCCGCGGGCATGGCGGTGAGTGCCGCCACGGCCTCGTCCAGTGTCGTGGGCAGCGTCACGGTCTGCGCCGCCTGCGGTGCGTGCGTGGTCAAACCGGCTGCCCCTTCCCGCTGCCCCACCTGGTCCCGCCTGTGTTGCCGTACGGTACGTGCTGACAGGGCGGACGTGGCAACTCTGGCACATCTTCGCGACGTCCGAACGCGGGGGTCCGCTAGGAGGTATTCGCCCACCTCATCGGGGAGATGGTCCCCTTTCGCACCCCATCACCCGTGCGCACCGAATGACACTCTTCGGTGACCCTTGCGGTCTTTTTTCACTGCGTGTTCGGGACAGAACGGCCCGCCCGAAGCAGGGCCGTCGGCGGCTCGGACGGCGAATTCCCGCCCTCACCGCAGGACTTGGCGAACCCCCTGGTCACAGCACTCTGCACAACAACGCCACACAACGACGCCGTACGACATCCCGGCTCTACGACGAAGACCCCCTGCAGCACGCCGAAGCGCACCCGGGGGTCTCGTGCGTCCCGGCCGGAAACGGCCGGAACAGCCGGAACGGTCCTGCGGGAAGGTCCGGCCGGAAGAGGGCCGGTTACTTTCCGTCGCCCTTGTCGTCGCCGCCGCTGCTGCCCATGGACTCGTAGATCTCCTTGCACATGGGGCACACGGGGTACTTCTTCGGGTCGCGGCCCGGCACCCACACCTTGCCGCACAGCGCCACGACGGGCGTGCCGTCGAGGGCGCTCGCCATGATCTTGTCCTTCTGGACGTAGTGGGCGAAGCGCTCGTGGTCACCGTCGCCGTGGGACACCTGTGGCGTCGGCTCTACGAGGGTCCCGGTACCAGTCCCGCGCTCGGGCTCGAGAGTGCTCATGCCGCCAAGGGTACTGAAGGTCACACGCATCAGTTGAGAGAAGGGTCGTCCGGATAGGTGGCCACCATCGCCAGCTCGCTGCGCTGCCGGCGCAGCACGTCGCGCCAGAGCTTCTCCGGGGACGGGGAGGAGACGTCGCCGGGCTCGGACTCGACGACGTACCAGGCACCCTCCACCAGCTCGTCCTCCAGCTGACCCGGGCCCCAGCCGGCGTACCCGGCGAAGATCCGCAGGGAGCCGAGGGCCGAGGCGAGCAGCTCGGGCGGGGCCTCCAGGTCGACGAGGCCGATCGCGCCGTGCACCCGCCGCCAGCCGAGCGGCGCGCGGTCGCCGGACGCCCCGCCGGGGATGACCGCGACACCGAGGGCCGAGTCCAGCGACACCGGACCGCCCTGGAAGACGACGCCGGGCTCGCCCGTGAGGTCGGCCCAGCCCTCGAGGATGTCGCCCACGTCGACCGGGGTCGGACGGTTGAGGACGACACCGAGGGAACCCTCCTCGTCGTGGTCGAGAAGGAGCACCACCGCACGGTCGAAGTTCGGGTCCGCCAGGGCGGGCGTTGCCACGAGCAGCCGCCCTGTGAGCGAGGACACCTCGGTCATGCCAGACATGATCCCGCATCTTCGCTCCGCATGGGGAGCCAAGTCCCTTACCGGGGTTAACGCCCGCCATGGCCCGTCGGCGCACCCCTGCGCGTGCGTTGTGTCACGGTGACCCTTTGTGCCCGACAGGGGACGTTTCGTGTTGTGACACGGTCATGACGTAGCTGTGCCCGGCTCGGGCTTACGGCGGAGGGGTCAACGGCGATTACCCTGTCCCCCGGCCCCTGCCCCACTCCACGGAACGCGAGATTCATGACCGTCAACGACGATGTCCTGCTTGTCCACGGCGGAACCCCGCTGGAGGGCGAGATCCGTGTCCGCGGTGCGAAGAACCTCGTACCGAAGGCCATGGTCGCCGCCCTGCTGGGCAGTGCGCCGAGTCGACTGCGCAACGTTCCGGACATCCGTGACGTGCGGGTCGTACGCGGTCTGCTGCAGCTGCACGGGGTGACCGTACGTCCGGGTGAGGAGCCCGGCGAGCTGGTGATGGACCCGTCGCACGTGGAGAGCGCGAACGTCGCCGACATCGACGCCCACGCGGGTTCCTCGCGCATCCCGATCCTCTTCTGCGGCCCCCTGCTGCACCGCCTCGGGCACGCCTTCATCCCGGGCCTCGGCGGCTGCGACATCGGCGGCCGTCCGATCGACTTCCACTTCGAGGTGCTGCGGCAGTTCGGCGCGACCATCGAGAAGCGCGCCGACGGCCAGTACCTGGAGGCCCCCAAGGGCCTGCGCGGCACGAAGATCCGGCTGCCCTACCCGTCCGTCGGCGCGACCGAGCAGGTGCTGCTGACGGCCGTCCTGGCCGAGGGCGTCACGGAGCTGTCCAACGCGGCCGTCGAGCCGGAGATCGAGGACCTCATCTGCGTGCTGCAGAAGATGGGCGCGATCATCGCGATGGACACCGACCGCACGATCCGCATCACCGGTGTGGACAAGCTCGGCGGCTACACCCACCGCGCCCTCTCGGACCGCCTGGAGGCCGCGTCCTGGGCGTCGGCGGCGCTGGCGACCGAGGGCAACATCTACGTCCGCGGCGCCCAGCAGCGCTCGATGATGACGTTCCTGAACACCTTCCGGAAGGTCGGCGGCGCCTTCGAGATCGACGACGAGGGCATCCGCTTCTGGCACCCCGGCGGCCAGCTGAAGTCCATCGCGCTGGAGACGGACGTGCACCCCGGCTTCCAGACCGACTGGCAGCAGCCGCTGGTGGTCGCCCTGACGCAGGCCACGGGCCTGTCGATCATCCACGAGACGGTCTACGAGTCCCGGCTGGGCTTCACCTCCGCCCTGAACCAGATGGGCGCCCACATCCAGCTCTACCGCGAGTGCCTGGGCAGCTCCGACTGCCGCTTCGGCCAGCGCAACTTCCTGCACTCCGCGGTCGTGTCCGGCCCCACGAAGCTCCAGGGCGCCGACCTGGTCATCCCGGACCTCCGGGGCGGCTTCTCGTACCTCATCGCGGCCCTGGCGGCCCAGGGCACGTCCCGGGTCCACGGCATCGACCTGATCAACCGCGGTTACGAGAACTTCATGGAGAAGCTCGTCGAGCTCGGCGCGAAGGTCGAGCTGCCGGGCAAGGCCCTCGGCTGAGCCACGGTCGTACGAGGCTGACGCCGACAGGCATACGAGGCTGACGCCGACGGACGTACAAAAAGGGGCGGCCACCCGGACCGGGTGGCCGCCCCTTCGGCGTCACTGCGCCGCGTGCATCGTCCCGGGATGCACGCGCGGCGAGATCACTTGCCCTTCGCGGCTTCCTTGAGCTTGCTGCCCGCGGAGACCTTCACGCTGTAGCCGGCCGGGATGTTGATGGGCTCACCGGTCTGCGGGTTGCGCGCGGTGCGAGCGGCACGGTGGGTGCGCTCGAAGGTCAGGAAGCCGGGGATGGTGACCTTCTCGTCGCCCTTGGAGACGATGTCGCCGACGACCTCGGCGAACGCGGCCAGCACGGCATCGGCGTCCTTGCGGGTCACCTCGGCGCGGTCGGCCAGCGCGGCCACCAGCTCACTGCGGTTCATTTTGTTACTCCCGTGTTCTTCTTGCCATGGAGGCGTGCCACGCGGCGGAGCCGCATGTCGGGCACGGCGAAGCCGATGCTGCCAGGGTCCTCGGACAGTCCCCGGACCGGGTCCTGGGTCAGACCCTCGCGCCCAGGGACGCATCCTGCCCCTACCTGCGGCGGGAAAGCCAATCCGGCACCCGCAGGAGTCGTGAGAACACCCTTGGGAGTCACACGAAAAGAGGGCTCAAGCCTCGCCGACACCCTAAAGGCGATCCGAGCGGAGCGGCCTCGCGACGCGCCGGAGGCCGGGGCCGCGTGGCGATCCTCACAGCCCCCGGGCCCGTGAGGCCTGGGCTCCGGGGCTCCGGGGCCCCGCGGCCCCGGCCCGTACGGGCCGTCACAGACCCTCGCCGGCCACCTTCGCCGCCTCGCGGACGGCGCCGGCGACGGCGCCCGCGACCTTGTCGTTGAAGACGCTCGGAATGATGTAGTTCGGGTTGATCTCGTCCTCGCTCACCACGTCGGCCAGGGCCTGCGCGGCGGCGAGCATCATGTCCGTGTTGACGGTGCGGGACTGCGCGTCGAGCAGGCCGCGGAAGACGCCCGGGAAGACCAGCACGTTGTTGATCTGGTTCGGGAAGTCGGAGCGGCCGGTGGCCACAACTGCCGCCGTCTGACGGGCGATTGCGGGGTCCACCTCGGGGTCCGGGTTCGCGAGCGCGAACACGATCGCACCCTCGGCCATCGCGGCCACGTCGTCGCCGTCGAGGACGTTCGGGGCCGAGACGCCGATGAAGACGTCGGCGCCGTGCACGGCCTCCTTCAGCGTGCCGGTCAGGCCCTCGGGGTTGGTGTTGTCGGCGATCCAGCGCAGCGGCGAGTCGGCCGGCGCGTCCACCAGGTCCCCGCGGCCGGAGTGCACGACGCCCTGGATGTCGGCGACGACGGCGTTCTTGACGCCGGCGGCGAGCAGCAGCTTGAGGATGGCCGTACCGGCGGCGCCGGCGCCGGACATGACGACGCGGATGCTCTCCATCGTCTTGCCGGTGACGCGCAGCGCGTTGGTCAGGGCGGCGAGCACGACGATCGCGGTGCCGTGCTGGTCGTCGTGGAAGACGGGGATGTCGAGGGCCTCACGCAGCCGCGCCTCGATCTCGAAGCAGCGGGGGGCGGAGATGTCCTCCAGGTTGATGCCGGCGAACCCGGGCGCGATGGCCTTGACGATCTCGACGATCGCGTCGCTGTCCTGGGTGTCGAGGCAGATCGGCCAGGCGTCGATGCCGGCGAACCGCTTGAAGAGGGCCGCCTTGCCCTCCATGACGGGCAGGGCGGCCTTGGGGCCGATGTTGCCGAGGCCGAGCACGGCGGAGCCGTCCGTCACGACCGCGACGGAGTTGCGCTTGATGGTGAGGCGGCGGGCGTCCTCGGGGTTCTCGGCGATCGCCATGCAGACGCGGGCCACACCCGGCGTGTAGACCATGGACAGGTCGTCGCGGTTGCGGATGGGGTGCTTGGACTGCATCTCGATCTTGCCGCCGAGGTGCATGAGGAACGTACGGTCCGAGACCTTGCCGAGCGTGATGCCGTCGATACCGCGGAGCTCCTCCACGATCTCGTCGGCGTGCGCGGTCGAGGTGGCGGCGATGGTGACGTCGATGCGGAGCTTCTCATGGCCGGACGCGGTGACGTCGAGGCCGGTCACCGAGCCTCCGGAGGACTCCACGGCGGTGGTGAGCTGCGAGACGGCCGTTCCGCTCGCGGGCACCTCCAGCCGGATCGTCATCGAGTAGGAGACGCTGGGCGCCGTTGCCATGGCCGACTTCCTCTGCTGTGCGGTGTCGCGAAGTTGTGCCGTCCGATCGTCGCACCTACCCCCGAGTACGTGGTAGCCGCCTCGAATTAAGGACGTTTTGTTCACATACAAGGACGCACGACGGGGCACGACGCGAGAGGCCCACGTCACAGTGGACGTGGGCCTCTCGTACGAGCAGTGACACCGACCCGCCATGCTCGCCTCGCGGCAAGTGGTCCCTCTAAGGGACGAAGGTTGGGCCCGGGGGCTTGGATCGAGCCGGTGTCACCGCCAAGGCTAGCAAACGGATCCCGTCCGGCTATTCCCGCCCGCGGAGTTCACAGGAATCAGTCCCGGAGCAGGTCCGGTACGCCGTCCGCGTCCGGATCGTCCCGTTCCGCCGAGACGACCGTCAGCTGCTGCGTGGCCCGGGTCAGGGCGACGTACAGCACGCGCAGGCCCGCCGGGGACTCGTCCGCGATCTCCGCGGGCGAGACGACGACCGTCGCGTCGTACTCCAGGCCCTTCGCCTCCAGGCTGCCGAGCGCGACCACCCTCTCGCCCAGCCCGTCGAGCCAGCGCCGGGCCTCCTCGCGCCGCTGCATCGGGACGACGACGCCGACCGTGCCGTCGACCTGGTCGAGGAGCCGCTCGGCCTCCGCCCGGACCGTTCGCTCCAGGGCGCCGTCGACGACGGCGAAGCGCGGCTGAACGCCGGTGGAGCGCACCGCGGACGGGGCGGCCGAGCCGGGCATGGCGAGGGCCAGCACCTTGGAGGCCAGCTCGGCGATCTCGGCCGGGTTGCGGTAGTTCACGGTGAGGTTGAAGCGGCGGCGCGGGCGGCTGCCCAGGGCCTCGTCGCGGGCCTCGGCCGCCTCGTCGGGGTCGGACCAGGAGGACTGGGCCGGGTCGCCGACGATCGTCCAGGTGGCGTGCCGGCCGCGCCTGCCGACCATGCGCCACTGCATCGGCGTGAGGTCCTGCGCCTCGTCGACGATGACGTGCGCGTACTCGGTGCGCTCCTGCGCCAGCCGCTCGGCCCGCTCGCGCTGCGACTCCTCGCGCCCGGGCATCAGCTCTTCCAGGCCGGTGAGCTGGTCGAGCGGGTCCAGCTCGCGCTTCTTCTTGGGGCGGGCCGGGGCGCCGAGGATCGCCTGGAGCTCGTCGAGCAGGGCGATGTCGTGCACGGAGTGACCGTCGCGCTTCAGGGAGCGGGCGATCTTGCGCACCTCGTTCGGGTTCAGGATCCGCCGGGCCCAGCGGCCGAGCCGCCGCTCGTCCGCCATGGCCGCGAGAACGCCCTTCGGGGTCAGCTCCGGCCACCAGGCGTCGAGGAACTCGATGAAGCTGTCCTCCGTCGTGATGTCCTCGTCGAAGGAGGAGCGCAGCTCGGCCGCCAGCTCCGGGTCCGCGTGCCGGCCGGCCGCGCCGGACTTCGCCCACAGGGCGTCGAGGAGCAGCTTGCGGGCGCGCGGGCGCATCAGGTTCACCGGTGCCGTGCCGCCGAGCGCGTTGCGCCGGATCCGCTCCAGCTCCGCCGCCTCCAGCTCGATACGACGCCCGAAGGCGACGACGCGCAGCCGGTTCGGCGCGTCGCTCGTCTCCAGCGCGCCGCGCGCGGCCTTCCGCAGCACCTTCAGCATGCGGTACGACCCCTTGGCGCGGGCCGCGGACGGGGAGTCGTACAGGGTGGCCTCGGCGCCCACGGCGTCCACGGCGAGTGAGCCGATCGCGCGGATGGCGACCTGGCCCTCCTCGCCGAGGGAGGGCAGCACACCCTCGGTGTACGCGACGAGCAGCGGGGTCGGCGAGACGATCAGGATGCCGCCCGCGTACCGCCTGCGGTCCTGGTAGAGCAGGTAGGCCGCACGGTGCAGGGCGACGGCGGTCTTGCCGGTGCCCGGGCCGCCCTCGACGTAGGTCACGGAGGCGGCGGGGGCGCGGATGACCAGGTCCTGCTCGGCCTGGATGGAGGCGACGATGTCCCGCATGGTGTGGCTGCGGGCCTGCCCGAGGGCGGCCATCAGGGCGCCGTCGCCGATGACGGGCAGCTCCTCGCCTTCGCGGTAGGCGGTGAGCTCGGGGCGCATCAGGTCGTCCTCGACGCCGAGGACCCTGCGCCCCTTGGAGCGGATGACGCGGCGCCGGACGACCCGGCCGGGGTCGACGGGGGTGGAGCGGTAGAAGGGTGCGGCGGCGGGCGCCCGCCAGTCGATGACGAGCGGCGAGTAGTCCTGGTCCAGGACGCCGATGCGGCCGATGTGCAGGGTCTCGGCGATGTCGGCGGTGTTGTCGTCACGCACCGCGCCCTCGGCGGGCTCTACGGCGGTGTAGGCGCCGTCGGGGCCCTTCTTGCCGTCCTTGCCCTGGAGCAGGTCGATCCGCCCGAAGAGGAAGTCCTCGAACTCGTTGTTGAGTCGGTTGAGATGGACCCCGGCCCGGAAGACCTGGGCGTCCCGCTCGGCGAGCGCGCCGGGCGTGCCGACCTGGCCGCGCTTGGCCGCGTCGTCCATCAGGAACTCGGCCTCGTGGATCTTCTCCTCGAGGCGCCGGTACACCCGGTCCAGGTGTTCCTGTTCGACACTGATCTCTCGGTCACGTACGGAATCGTGTGCGTCGTGAACCGAGCCGACCGCGGATTGCTGAGCCTGAGCGGCCACCGGGCCCCCTTCTGACGTGCTGGGCAGCCGTCAACCGTACGCGAAGGGGGCCCGCGGAAGCTACGCGTCGACGTTCGCAGGCGACTACGAGTCGACTTCCACCAAGCGCTTTCCGTCGAAGGTCATGACCTCGAAGTGGTCGATCTGGTTGGGGCTGAGGGCGGCGCCGCCGTGGACGTAGAGCGGGTTCTTGGCCTCTACGCGCTTGGCGTTCGCGACGCCGTAGCCCCAGTTGGGGACGGACCACGAGGTGACCGTCTCGCGCTCGCCGTTCTTGCCGACGGCGATGAGCGAGCACTTCTTCGGGCCGGTGACGTTCTTGAGCTGGAGGACCGCGTGGGTGCCCCAGTCCCTCTTCTCCACGGCGACGGTCGCGGTGACGTGGGTCGTCGGGTCCGTCGCCGTCCTCTTGTCGGTCATGGCCTGGAAGGCCGCCTGGGCGGGCCCCATGGCCATGTTGTGGTCGGCGTCGTCCGAGCCGCCGGTGGCCGCCATGACGGCCAGCGGACCGCCGATGATCACCGCGGCCGCGGCCGCCACCAGGTAGAAGCTGCGGCGGCGCTTCATCGCGCGGCGCTCGGAGACCTCGTCGACCAGTTTCTCCACCAGTCGCGGACTGGGCCGGGCGGAGAGCGACTCCCCGATCGCGGGCATGCCGGAGCCCGGCAGGTCCGCGAGCGCGGCCATCATCGGTTCCATCCCCGAGAGTTCGTCGAGCTGCTGGGCGCACCACTCGCAACCGGCGAGATGGGCCTCGAAGGCAGTCGCCTCGGCGTCGTCGAGGATGCCGAGGGCGTAGGCACCGACCGTCTCGTGCTCGCCTGGCACCGGAGTTCCCTGCCTGGGGCTCATGGGTCCAGACATACCCGGACCACCCGTGCTGAATCCGCTGTATCCCCCGTACCCACTCATCACGCCGTCACCCCCCGCTCCTCCAGCGCCAGCTTCATCGACCGCAGGGCATAGAACACCCGGGAACGAACCGTGCCGCTGGGTATACCGAGCGTCTCGGCCGCCTCGTTGACGGTACGCCCCTTGAAGTAGGTCTCGACGAGCACCTCCCGGTGGGCCGGGGTCAGGTCGTCGAGCGCGTCCGACAGCGTCATCAGCCACAGCGCCTTGTCGATCTCGTCCTCCGCGGGGATGACCTCCAGCGGCGACGGATCGACCTCCTGCGGCCGGGCCTGCCGGCTGCGGTGGCCGTCGATGACGATGCGACGCGCGACCGTCACCAGCCAGGGGCGTACCGAACCGGTCGCCCGGTTGAGCTGACCGGCGTTCTTCCAGGCACGGATGAGCGTCTCCTGCACGACGTCCTCGGCTCGCTGCCGATCTCCGGCGACCAGCCGCAGGACGTAGGCGAGGAGTGGTCCGGCGTGCTCGCGATACAGGGCACGCATCAGCTCCTCATCGGGCTCCGAGGGCTGGGACATGCGATGTCGGGCCCTCGATCCAGATTCATTGGCCACGACGGAATCCTTGCGCACGCCCACCTCCGATGTCCGGGGGATCCCCCAGCCGGTCGCTCGTGCACGGGTACGGAAGCGGGCCGCGTCGTGTTCAACGTGATGCGGAGTGACGTGACAGTTTTCTGCGGGGTGTCACGGCGAGAAGGACATGGCCGCACATTCCCACCGCGTGGTCTTTGCAAGTCCGTCTCAGGCACGAGGGATTGGAGTCGGCGGCTCGGCGGCTACGGCAAACGTGGTGTTACGTAAATCACGTCACGCGCGGGCCAGGGCCGCCCGGCGCCGGTGCCGGGCCACCCGTTCCCGGTTCCCGCAGACCTCGCTGGAGCACCAGCGCCTCCTGCGTCCCCGGGAGGTGTCCAGGTACACGATGGGGCACTTGTCCCCTTCGCACTCCCTGACGGCCGCGCGCGCGACGGGGTCGGTCAGCAGCTCCACCACGTCCCGGGCGACGACCGCGAGCAACGCGGCGGACTCGGGCGGGCCGGTCAACTCCCGGACGAGGGTGCCGTCCTGGTCGCGCACCGCGCGCGGGACCGGGGGCGCGGCACGGGCGATCTCGTTGACGCGGGCGAGCGCGAGGTCGTACGGCCGGCTCGCGAGGTCGTACGACCGGCCGTCGGTCACCGGCACGGCCGTCACCAACTGGCCGATGCGGGCGCGCAGTTCGCGGAAATCCAGCAGCCAGGCGGCGTCCGCGTGCGTGAGCGGCGTGCCCGGTGGGACGAGTCCCGAGCCGGCGATCCAGGCGCGCAGCGGGCCGACCGAGTCGAGCCGTTCCTCGGGATGGGTGGTCGCGAGGAGATCCAGGCAGATCCGCCCGGCGTCGAACCGCAGCTCGTACGGGGCCGTGGCCGTACCCAGTGCCATGTGCCTGTCACCGCCTAGGGGTTACCCGGTGGAGGAAGCCGTTCCCTCTCTCACAGTGCCTGCCCACGCGCCCGACCGGAACCCCTCGTACCGGGACCTCGTGGCGGGCCCGGGCCGTCCGTGACGTCAGGCGTCCGCGTACTTCGCGTCGGCGGCCGGGTCCAGCGCCAGCCGGTAACCCCGCTTGACCACGGTCTGGATCAGCTTCGGCGCTCCAAGTGCCGTACGCAGCCGGGCCATCGCGGTCTCCACCGCGTGCTCGTCCCGCCCCGCGCCGGGCAGCGCCCGCAGCAGCTCGGCCCGCGCGACCACCCACCCCGGCCGCCGCGCCAGCGCCCGCAGCAGCGCCATCCCGGCCGGCGGTACGGGCCTGAGCTCGCCGTCCACCACGACCGCGTGCCCCCGGATCTCCACCCGCCGCCCGGCGATCGGCAACGCCCGTGCGCGCGCGGGCAGTTCACGGCACAGCAGCTGGACGAGCGGACCGAGCCGGAACCGCTCCGGCTGCGCCGTGTCGATCCCCCGGGCCTGCAGCGGCAGTGCGGTGACGGGCCCGACGCACGCGGGCAGCACGTCGTGGTTCAGGGCGGCGAGCAACTCGTCGGCCAGCCCCCGCTCTTCGGCTCGTGAGAGCAGCGACGCGGCGGCGGGGGCGCTGGTGAAGGTGAGCGCGTCCAGCCCGCGCGAGACGGTCGCGTCCAGCAACCGGTCGACGGGACCGATGTCCTCCGGCGGCATCCACCGGTACACCGGCACCGGCACCACCTCCGCTCCCCCGGCCCGCAGCGCCTCCACGAACCCGGGCAGCGGCTCACCGTGCAGCTGTACGGCGATACAGCGCCCGTCGACGCCCTCCGTCAGCAGCCGGTCGAGCACCTCCGCCATGGACTCGCTCGACGGCGACCACTCCTCCGTGAGTCCGGCGGCGCGCACCGCTCCCTTGACCTTGGGTCCGCGCGCCAGCAGCTCCACGGCGCGCAGCCGACCGAGCAGCCGCTCGCCGAGCCCCCACCCGTCGGCCGCCTCGATCCACCCGCGGAAGCCGATGGCGGTCGTGGCCACGACCACGTCCGGCGCCCGGTCGATGATCTCCCGGGTGGCGGCGAGGAGTTCACCGTCGTCGGCGAGCGGCACGATCCGCAGCGCGGGCGCGTGCAGGACGGCGGCGCCGCGCCGCTGGAGCAGCGCTCCGAGCTCGTCGGCGCGGCGCGCGGCCGTCACGCCGACGGTGAACCCGGCGAGGGGTCCGTGACCGGGTTCGGGTCGCTGCTGCTGTCCGTCGTACATGGCCCTCCTGCCTCGCCTGCATGCGGAACCGAGCCTGTCAACGGCGCGTGACAGGCTCGGTTCCGCATGATGTCACCCGTGTTACGTCACACCTCGGCGTAGCCGGGCCGCGGCTTCGCCCCGGCGGCGGCCGTCGCCCGCACCCGTCCGGCCGGACGGCGAAGGTATACGGCCCAGGTGACCGCGAAGCAGGCGCCGTAGCAGGCGAGGAAGGCGACGAACGCGCCGGTGCCGGAGCCGTAGGAGAGGAAGGACTGCCGGAAGGCGAGGTTGATGCCGACACCGCCGAGCGCGCCGACGGCCCCGATGATCCCCATGGCGGCCCCCGACAGCCGCCGCGCGTGGCTCGCGGCCGCGTCCCCCGTGAGCCCCCGGGCGAGGGCCTTCGCCCGGAAGATGCCGGGGATCATCTTGTACGTCGATCCGTTGCCGAGCCCGCTGAGCGCGAACAGCACGATGAACACGGTGACGAACAGCGGCAGCGACTGGCGCATACCGGCGACGACGAGGACCGCGGTGGCCGCGGCCATCCCGACATAGGTGCAGAGCGTGATGCGCGCCCCGCCGTACCGGTCGGCGAGCCGGCCGCCGACGGGCCGGACGAGGGAGCCGAGCAGCGGGCCGATGAAGGTGAGGTAGGCGGCCTGGAGGGGCGTACGCCCGAACTGACCGGTGAGCACCTGCCCGAAGGCGAAGCTGTAGCCGATGAACGACCCGAAGGTGCCGACGTAGAGGAAGGACATGATCCAGGTGTGCGGGTCCCTCGCGGCGTCCCTGGCGGCGCCGGTGTCGCTGCGCACGGCGGAGAGGTTGTCCATGAAGAGGGCGGCGAGCACGGCGGCGGCGACGATCAGCGGGATGTAGATCCCGAGCAGCACGCGCGGCCCGCCGCCCGCCCCGATGACCGCGAGGGCGACGAGCTGGATGACGGGCACGCCGATGTTCCCGCCGCCGGCGTTGATCCCGAGCGCCCACCCCTTCTCGCGGAGCGGGAAGAAGGCGTTGATGTTGGTCATGGAGGAGGCGAAGTTCCCGCCGCCGATGCCGGCGAGCAGGGCGACGAGGAGGAAGGTGCCGAACGACGTCCCCGGCTCCATCACCGCGAACGCGGCGACGGTCGGGACGAGGAGCAGACCCGCGGAGACGACCGTCCAGTTCCGCCCGCCGAAGAGCGCGACGGCAAAGGTGTAGGGGACGCGGACGACGGCGCCGACGAGGGTGACCACCGACGTCAGCAGGAACTTGTCGGCCGGGCTCAGCCCGTACTCCGGCCCCATGAACAGCACCAGCACGGACCACACGGTCCAGACCGAGAACCCGATGTGCTCGCAGAGCACGGAGAGGGCGAGATTCCGCCGGGCGGTCTTCTCCCCGGTCGCCTTCCAGAAGGCGTCGTCCTCCGGATCCCAGTGCTCGATCCAGCGGCCGTTGCGACGGGTTGGGGCTGGGGCTGGGGCTGTCATGGCGCGCCTCCACGGTGCTCCGGGACTCGGGTGACGAGTCCCGAAGGTAGGGAGGCCGCGTTTCCGGCCTGTGGCCGCGAGTGACCGCGGGGGAACTTTGCTCTCACCCGCCGGGGAGGGCGGGTGAGAGGTCCCGCGCCGGGATCTAGCGGGGCGCCTGCGGAGGGTACGGGGGCTGCTGGTTCGGCGGCGGGTAGTACGGCTGCGGCTGGGGGTAGGCCTGGGGAGCGTACGGACCCGGCTGCTGGGGGTAGGCCTGGGGAGCGTACGGACCCGGCTGCTGGGGGTAGGCCTGGGGAGCGTACGGACCCGGCTGCTGGGGGTAGGCCTGCGGGGCGTACGGACCCGGCGCGTACGGGCCGGACTGATAGGGCTGCGGCTGAGGTTGCGGCTGCGGCTGCGGCTGTCCCGGCATGTGCTGGGCCTGCTGGACCGGCGGGGTCTGCTGCTGCGGCGCCTCGGGCGGCAGGTACCGTACGCGCCCGTTCTTGTCGGTCACCGGCACGAACCCGGCGGCCTGAAGGCGCCTGGCGTACTTGCCGTTGAGCAACTTGGTCACCAGGAACCCGCCCCCCACGACGGGGAGGAGGAGGGCCCCGACGACAACGGCGGCGACGACGGCACCGACACCGCCGCCCATCCGCACCACGGCGACAACCAGTCCGGCGATGATGCCGATGGCGGTGTACGCCATCCGCTTGTCGGCGGTCTTACCGGTGAGGTCGTACTGGATCCGGGTCTTGAACAGCCCGACCGCCGCGGGCACGACGGGCGGCAGCGAGACCCCGTCGGCGGCGTTCGGATACTGCGCCCAGTTCTGCGCGGCACGCGCCCGCGCCTGCGGGCCGGGGTCGGGCACGAGCAGCATCTTGCGCACGTTGTTGCGCGCCCCGCTGTACCACGCGTCGGCGTACTGATACCCGAACTGCTCGGCTATGCAGGCGAGTTCGGCCAGGTTCCGCAGAGGTGTCAGCGCGTTCATGAGCTCGACCGGCTCACCGGCGGCCATCTTCCGCAGCATCTTCTGCACTTGCCGTTTGCTCACAGCACCCGCTCCCCACCCGTGACTTCGCTTCGGTTACCGGAGACCGTACAGCGCAACCACGCGGGGACGGCCCACCACTGGTCGGGACGGTCCACCACCGAGGCGCTCGGTCGACTCCGGCAGCCACGGACCCTCGTCCTCGCGCACCTGCTTCAGCGCCCACGACCAGGCGGCCTCGCCCAGTTCCCGATACACGTCGCTCGCAGCCACCCGGCTACGCTGCAACCGGCCGCTTTCCGCGGGGACTTGACCCGTCCGGCCACAGCCGCGGGGGCCGCTTCGCCGCGAGGTCCTCGACCCAGCCGAAGGCGAGGATCGCCAGGGCGATCAGGGGCCACACCACGACGAACATCCACAGCGTGTCCGTGGAGTCGAGCACCGCGACGGCCCGGTCGCTCTGCATGAACGGCAGGTCGTACGCCCGGTCGACCACCCACACCGCCGCCATGATCAGGAGGTTGTGCCACAGGTAGATCGTCACCGCGCGGTTGTTGGACAGCGTCACCAGCCGGTCCCAGCGCGCCAGCCGGCCCGGCAGTTCCCGCCAGGACGGGGAGTACTGCAGGAGGATCACCACGCACCCGAAGGACCACGTCGCCTGGGCCAGCGGGATGTCGTTCAGGTCCCAGCCCTCGGCACCCAGGTGGCCCGACGCCCACCACAGGCCGAAGGCCATCACCAGCGCCGACAACGAGACCGCCAGATAGCGGGGCACCCGGGTGATCATGCCCTCGTGGTGGGCGAAGCCCAGGACCCAGCAGCCGCCGTACACCGCGAAGTCGGTCACCGCGTTGCCCGTCTCGCCGGGGATGGACACCAGTCCCGTCCCCACGATCGCCGTCAGGCCCAGCGGGGCCAGCAGCGTCGGCCACGGCGCCCGGCGGAACGCCCACAGGAGCAGGGGGGACGCCATCACGAACCACAGGTAGGCCCGGAGGTACCACAGCGGGCCCGCCGCCTGTTCGGCCCACGAGGACTCCAGCAGGCCCGACTCCGAGCCGATGTGCCAGGGGAACGGTGGCGCGCCGATCGGAACGACGTAGTCGATCAGGTCGACGACGCCCCACACACCGCCGTTGTCCGGGTCCTTCACCGGGTTCCAGCCGCCGGCGAACAGCATCGCCAGGACCACCGCGCTGAACGCCCACAGCGGCGGCAGGAGTCGGCGGATCCGCCCCCGGATCACGCTCGGCGCCGGACGCTTCAGCGACCGCGCCATCAGCGAGCCCGCCAGCGCGAACATCACACCCATGGACGGGAACAGCACGCTCAGCCAGGCCCAGCCGAAGAGGTGGTAGACGACCACACGGAAGAGGGCTATGGAGCGGAGGAGGTCCAGGTAGCGGTCCCGGCCCGGGGGCTTCCCCGGGGAACCCGACGGCTTCTTTCCGGCACTGGAAACGGTGGGCACGGTCATGCCACGGGACTCCGATCACTGCTGCCGCGCACCTGCCCGCGCGGTAGGGGGCCGCCCGGCGCGTCGACGACACCCGTGCGCCGCAGCTTCTGCCAGCGCAGGCGGCCGCCGGTGAGTGCCGTGATCCAGGACTGGAGCAGCACGACGTACATGAGCTGGCGGTAGAGGATCTGCTGCAGGGGCAGCGAGACGAGGTGGGTCGCGCGCTCCCGGTCCAGGCGGAAGGCGTACGCCGCGCACACGGCCTGGACCGCCAGGACGCCCAGCCACGCCACGATCGTCTTCTGAGTCGGGCCGAACACGACGCCGTACAGCAGGAACACGTCGATCAGCGGCGCGAGCAGCGGCGCCACCACCATGAACAGGGAGACCAGAGGGAGGCCGATCCTGCCGAAGCGGCCCGAGGGGCCTGAGTCCACCAGGGCGCGCCGGTGCTTCCAGATCGCCTGCATCGTGCCGTACGACCAGCGGTAGCGCTGGGACCAGAGCTGCTGGACCGACTCGGGGGCCTCCGTCCAGGCGCGCGCCTTCTCGGCATAGACGACGCGCCAGCCGTCCCGGTGGAGGGCCATCGTGATGTCCGTGTCCTCGGCCAGCGTGTCGTCGCTCATGCCGCCCACCCGTTCCAGGGCCGAGCGGCGGAAGGCGCCGACCGCACCCGGGATCGTCGGCATGCAGCGCATGATGTCGTACATACGGCGGTCGAGGTTGAAGCCCATCACGTACTCGATGTGCTGCCAGGCGCCGATCAGGGAATCCCGGTTGCCCACCTTGGCGTTGCCGGCCACCGCGCCGACCCGCGGGTCGCCGAAGGGCTGCACCAGTTCGCGGACCGTGGCCGGTTCGAAGACCGTGTCGCCGTCCATCATCACGATCAGGTCGTGACGGGCGTTCGCCAGGCCGCGGTTGAGCGCCGCCGGCTTGCCCGCGTTGAGCTGGCGTACGACGCGGACGTCCGGCAGGTCCATCGCCTCCACGATCCGCGCGGTGCCGTCCGTCGAGCCGTCGTCGATGACGACGATCTCGACGGGGTGCTCGCCCGCCATGAGGGAACGGACCGTGTTCTCGATGCACTTCGCCTCGTTGTACGCCGGCACCAGCACCGACACCGGTTCGGTGACCGGCGGCCCCCAGCAAAAGTCCGGGCGGCGCACCCGGCGGGCGTGGATGCCCGACAGCAGGAGCATCAGGACGAAGCGGGAGATGACCAGGGCGCCGATCACCGCGAGGCCCACCACCATCACGCCGGTGATGTCGTCCGAGGCCTGCACCAGGAAGATCCACGCCCGGCCCGTCCACAGGTCGGCGCCGGTGACGGGGGTGTGCGCGCTGGGGGCGTCCAGGGCCTCGGTGACATTGACGAACCGGTAGCCCTGCTTCTGCAGCAGGGGCACGAACCTGTCCAGGGCCTGCACCGTCTGGTGGCGGTCGCCGCCGGAGTCGTGCATCAGGACGATGGCGCCCTTGCCGCCGTGCGGGGTGGCCCGGCGGATGATCTCGTCGACGCCGGGCTTCTGCCAGTCCTCGCTGTCGGTGTTGTTGACGACGGTGATGTAGCCGCGGGTGCCGATGTACTCGGTCACCGGCCAGGACTTGTCGTCCATCGCGTCGGCGAAGGAGGAGTACGGAGGGCGGAAGAGCGACGTACGGATGCCTGCCGCGCCCGTGATCGCGAGCTGGTTCTGGGACAGCTCCCGGTCGATGCGGCTCCTGGACTGGTAGGAGAGATCGGGGTGGTTGAAGGTGTGCAGGCCGACCTCGTGGCCCTCGGCCACCATGCGCCGGACCAGCTCCGGATAGCGGGACGTCATGGTGCCGGTGACGAAGAAGACCGCGTGCGCGTGGTGCTTCTTCAGCACGTCCAGGACCTTCGGCGTCCAGGTCGGGTCCGGGCCGTCGTCGAAGGTGAGGACCAGACGGTGGTCGGGCACGCGCAGGCTGGTCGCATGGCCGCCGCGGGTGTCGATGACCGGGCCGCCGTCGAGGATCTTCTCCGGAACCCGGTCGGTGGCGGCCTCGGGCCGGATGCGGTGGTCGGCGAGGATCTCGCTGTGGACGTAGCCGCGCAGCATCAGCATCGCCATCAGGGCGACGAGGACCAGCACGGGCAGCAGCAGGCGCAGGGGCAGGCGGCTGGAACGGGGCAGGGGCCGGGAGCCAGCACGGGCTCCTGACGTGGCCCCGGTGCGGCGGGGGCGGGGTGCCATCAGAGGATGTGCTCCGGGGACTGGTCGGTCGAGGACGGCGCCGTGGTGCGCGTGCCTATGCCGGTGCCTGTGGCCGGTTCCGCTCCGACGGGCTTCGGAGCGGACGCGCCGTCGGCCACCGGGCTGTTGCCGCCGCCCGCACCGCCGCCGGCCGGGGGCCCCGAGGGGCTGCCGGAGTTCGGGGGCGGGCCGCTCGGGTCGATCGACGTCGGAGGCGTCGGCTCCACGGAGGCCGGCGGCTTCGCGGACGAGCCACTGCTCGCGCCGGTTTTGGACGTGGGCTTCACCTTCGTCGGCGCCGGCACGGGGTGGGCCGCGGCGGAGGTGCCCGACGCACCTGGGCGACCGGGCGCACCGGGTGCCGAGGCACTGGCGCCCGGCGACGGCGTCGTACCGTCGCTCGGAGTCGGGCCGGTCCCGGGCGGCGCGCCGCCGCCATCGATCGGTCGGGCGGAGTCGGCGGGCAGCGGGGAGATGTCGACCTGACTGGCCGGCTGGTCGTCGTTCTGGCCCGGCACGGGCAGCCAGGGCGCGTCGGAGCTGCCGGACAGCAGCGTGACGACGATGACGACGGCGTAGGCCGCACAGGCCAGACCGACGAGCATGCCGAGCCGACGGAACGTCCGGCTGCGCCGCCCCGACTCGTCCACGAACACCGGCCCGTCGGAGCCTGGCCGCCCGCCCCGGCCCGGGATCCCGTCGGCCGCCCGCAGGCGCGCGCCGCCCCCGAGCCGGACGGCGTCGAGCTGGACGGTCACCTCGTGCGGGTCGTGGGTCGGATCCACCGGATCTGCCGTGGTCCCGCCGGTGGTTCCGCCCGTGAAGGGATCGCCCCAGGGGTCGCGCAGGGGGTGGCGGGCCTTGGGCGGCACCGGGATGCGGCGCAGGATCACGGTTTCCGCCACCGCGGTGTCCGAGAGCGGCGCGGTCTCCGCCGTATCGGTCCTGGCCGTATCTGCCGCCACCGTCTTGATCTTTGAGGTATCGGCCGCCGCCGTATCGGTCTTCGATGTCCCGGTCTTCGGACGGCCGCGGTCTTCCGCTATTTCTCTGTCGAACTCGCGGTCGAACCACCCGCCGCCGACCGGTCCGCCGCCCACGGCGTGCACCGCTCCGGTCTGCGGAAAGGTCTGGGTCTCTCTGCCCGACACCGGCAGGTCCCGGGTCGCTGATGCGACGTCCGGCCATTCCGGTTGGGCGTCTTCTCGCCACTTGCTCACGTGCGCACATCCCCCCGAGGGACAGTTCTGGGTGCGCCTACGACCCCGAGCACCCGTCGACCGAACCAGGCCCCCCACCTGGCCCACGCGCCCCTCTACCACACCGTGCTCAGGCGAAGAATGTAGCGCACGAGCGGGTTCCGTGTTCACGACGTGTCAGTTATGGGGATACATAACCTCTTGATCAGCGGCCGGAATCCATCCCTCGGCGGGCCGTCGGAGCCAGCCCTCGGCCGCGGCGATGTCGGCCGCCGCCCGCCGTAGCGCGTCAATTCCGGGATGGGCCAGCCCTTTTCGCCACACGAGTGACACGGGCGAGAGGGGGACGGGGTCGACGAGGGGGCGCACCACCGTGCGCGGCATGGCCGGAAAGTCCACCACGGCGAGGATCGGGTTCCGCGTCTTCGCCATGATCCGCTCGAACTCCTCGTTCCCGACGGCGAGCGGAAGAGGCGAGGCGATGCGTATGTCCCGCCCCTCGAAGAGACGTTGGGCTAGATCGGTCCACTCTGCGGTGCGCGGATTCCCGGCGCCCGCGTACAGGCTCTCCCCGGCCAGCGCGGCCAGCGGCACCGCCTCCCACGAGGCCAGCGGATGGTCGTCCGGCAGCACGACCGCCATCGGCTCGTACCGCACCGGCTGCTGCTCGAGCCCGGCGCGCAGGGCCGGATCCAGGCCGGCGAACCGCCCGAAGGACGCGTCGATGCGTCCCGCGAGCAGCTCGGCCGCCGCTCCCGTCAGCCCGCTCTCGTAGCGGGCCATCAGCTCACCGTCGGGGGCGAGTTCGCGGGCCCGGTGGAGCACGCGGCGGCCCGTGCCCAGGCCCGGCGAGTTGAGGTCCACCAGCAGGGGCCGCGCCTGCCCGACGGCGGCGAGCAGGTCGTCCTGGGCGGCCAGGACCCGGCGGGCGTACGGCAACAGGCGCGCGCCGTCGGCGGTCAGGGCGACCTGCCGGGTGGTCCGTACGAACAGCTCGGCGCCCAACTCCCGCTCCAGCCGCCGTACATCGCGGCTGAGGGCCTGCTGGGCGACGTACAGGCGCGCCGCGGCCCGGGTGAAGTGCAGTTCCTCGGCGACGGTGACGTAGGCGCGGAGCAGGCGGGGGTCTATCGACACGGGAGCGGGCATGGCGGCGAACTTACAACGCGGGTGCGTGAATCGGCGCGGAACAGGTGTTGGACGCCGTGATCCCCTCCGGGCGAGCGTGGAACCATGCCCCAACAGGTTCTGAAAGACCGCCCGATACAGGCCATGGGTCGTCAACCCAGCGGCTATCGACGGCTCTTCGCCGTCCCCGGCGCCCTCGCCTTCACCGTCGGCAATCTCCTCGCACGGCTGCCCATGGGCCTGTTCGGGGTGAGCGCGGTCGTGATGATCGCCGGGTCCCGGGGCTCGTACGCCCTCGCCGGCGCCGTCACCGCCACGGGGCTCGCCGCGACCGGGATGGCCGGACCCTGGGTCGCGCGGCTCGTCGACCGGTACGGGCAGGCCCGGGTGGCCGTACCGGCCACGCTCGCCGCGGTGCTGGGCAACCTGGCGTTGCTGCTGTGCGTCCGTTACGGCGCCCCGGACTGGACCCTGTTCGCCGCGTACGCCGCCACCGCGGCCACGCCCAACATCGGCGGGCTGTCGCGCGCCCGCTGGGCCCATCTACTGCGCGACGACCCCGCGGGCCTGCACACGGCCACCTCCTTCGAGCAGGCCGCCGACGAGCTGTGCTTCATGCTCGGCCCGGTGCTGGCATCCTTCCTGACCGGCACGTTCTTCCCGGAGGCGGGCACGCTCGTGGGCGCCGCGCTGCTGCTGGGCGGGATGCTGCTGTTCACCGCCCAGCGGGCGACCGAGCCACCGCCCCGGGCCCGCTCGAAGGCGCCGTCGCCGCTGCGCAGCCCGGGCATCCCGCCGCTCCTGGCCTGCTTCGCGGCCACCGGCGTGGTGTTCGGCTCGCTGGAGGTCGTCACGATCGCATACGCCGACGCGCAGGGGCACCGCGCGGCGGCGGGGGTCGTGCTGGCCCTCCAGGCGGCGGGCTCCTGCGCGGCGGGGCTGCTGTACGGGGTGCGGAAGCCGGCCGGTCCGGCGGTACGGGTGCTGCCCCGGTGCCTGCTGGCGATGGCCGTGCTGATGACGTTGCCGTGGCTGGCGGCCGGCACCACCGGTTCACTCACGGTCCTGGCGGGCGCGCTGCTGGTGGCGGGCATGGCCACCGCGCCGACGATGGTGACGGCGATGACCCTGGTGCAGGACCGCACCCCGGCCGATCGTCTCAACGAGGGCATGAGCCTGGTGGTGACGGCCCTGCTCACCGGCATCGCCTGCGGCTCGGCGGCCGGGGGCTGGGCGGCGGACCGCCTCTCCACCGCCACGGCCTATGCCGTCCCGGCCGCCGCGGCCTCCGTGGCGCTGCTGATCAACGGGATCAACCGGGCCGTAACAGAGCGTACCGGGCCGTGACAGCGCAAAGGCCCCGCCGCTCGTAGCGACGGGGCCTTTGCCCACATGGGGTACGGAAGGCTCGGGAGCCTTCCGATCGTGGAGATGGCGGGAATCGAACCCGCGTCCACCGGTGCAGAATCAGGGCTTCTCCGTGTGCAGTTCGCTTCGATTTTCTCGGCCCCGGAGATCACGCGAACAAGTCTCCGACGGGCTCAGTCACTGTTTGGTTTCCCTCTTCACCCCGTGACCGGGATCAAGGTTTAGTTCCCTAGCTGATGCCAGGATCCGGGTCGGGAACAGCCCCGGGCTGACACTTCGCAAGTCGCTACTTAGGCAGCGAGGGCGAAGGAATCGCGCTTGGTGTTGGCGATTATTTTTTGCGACATATGGTTTACGAGATCATTGCCGCTTCCTCGACACGCTTCCCCTGCTTCGACAGCCGCTGTCGAAACCGATCATCCCCATGTTGATTTTTCAATGACCTCCGCGAAGGAGGCGCGCACCCTCCATGGAGTGCGCTGCCATCGTACGTGACCAACGCACGACAGTGCCAGCGTATTCCCGGCGGTCCGGCTAGGCGCCCCGCTGCTTGCGCTTCGCGGCCGCGATCGCACGGTCCGATTCGCGCCGGTCCTGCTTCTCGCGCAGGGTCTGCCGCTTGTCGTACTCCTTCTTGCCCCGGGCGAGCGCGATCTCGGCCTTCGCGCGGCCGTCCTTGAAGTACAGGGCGAGGGGCACGATCGTGTGACCCGTCTCCTGTGACTTCGCCTCCAGCTTGTCGATCTCCTCGCGGTGCAGGAGCAGCTTGCGCTTGCGGCGCACGGAGTGGTTGGTCCAGGTGCCCTGGCTGTACTCGGGGATGTGGGCGTTGTGCAGCCACGCCTCGTTCCCGTCGATCTGGACGAAGCCGTCGGCCAGCGAGGCTCGTCCCTGGCGCAGCGACTTCACCTCGGTGCCGGTCAGGACGATTCCGGCCTCGTAGGTGTCGATGATCGCGTAGTCGTGCCGCGCCTTCTTGTTCTGGGCGACGAGCTTGCGCTTGCCGTCCTTGGCCTTGGCGGAGGCCGCCCCGCCCTGCTTGGGCTGGGACTCCTTCGGTACGTACATTCCCTTGCTCATAGTGCTGGCCATTTTCGCACCATGAGGGGGTCCGGGGGAAAGCCGATTACGAGAGCGGAGCCCGCAAAGTGCCGTGTGGGCCGGACGGCGCTCACGCCCGGTCACTGCGTGTCGTCGCCGAGGCCGCTCAGTACCGTTTCGGCCCGCTGCAACGGCTGCCGGTCCGCCTCGAGGTCCGGGGTGATGCCCCGGCCGTCGACGGCGTGGCCGGAGGGGGTGCGGTAGTGGCCGACGGTGAGCTCGGCGACGGAGCCGTCGGGCAGCCGGGTCGGCATCTGGATGGAGCCCTTGCCGAAGGTGCGGGAGCCGACGACGACCGCGCGGCCGCGGTCCTGGAGGGCGCCGGTGAGCATCTCGGCGGCGCTCATCGTGCCGCCGTCGACGAGCGCGACCAGGGGCCTGCCGGTGTCGCCGTCCGTGTCGGCGTGCAGGGAGCGCTGCCGGCCGTCGACGTCGTAGGTGGCGACCAGCCCGCCGTCGAGGAAGGCGGAGGCGGTGGTGACGGCCTCGTCGACCAGGCCGCCGGAGTTGCCGCGCAGGTCGAGGATGATCCCGGAGTCGGCCGGGGCCTGCCGTACGGCGGTGCGGACGGCGTCGCCGGTGTCCTTGGTGAAGGACGCGATCTTGATGACGGTGCCGCCGCTGCCGGGCAGCTTGTGGACGGTCACGGAGTCGGTGGAGAGGCGGGCCCTGCGCAGCGTCTCGCTCCACGCGCGCGTGCCGCGCCGCAGGCCGAGGGTGACGGCGGTGCCGGCGCGGGCATCCGTGGCGTCACCGCGCAATAAGGAGACCACCTCGGTGACCGGGCGGCCGTCGACCTCGGTGCCGTCGACGCTGCTGAGCCGGTCGCCGGCGCGGATCCCGGCGGCGGCCGCGGGCGACCCGGACTGCACCTTGGCCACCTCGATCCGCCCGTCGCGCTCGCGCCGGGCCCAGAGGCCGACGCCGGTGTACTCGCCGTCGAGGGCCTCCTTCAACTCCTCATATTCCCCGCGGGAGTAGACGGCGCCCCAGCGGTCACCGCTGCGGCTGACGGCGCGCTCGGCGGCCTCCATGGGGGACTTGCCCGCGGCCATGGCCGCAGCGGCGGCCTTCTCCACGTCCTCGTGGTTCGCGTGCCCCGGCCGGCCTTGGCGGGCCGGCGCCTTGGGCGTCGCTCCGGCCGCGACCTCACTGCTCGTGCGACCGGCGCGGCCGGCGCGGCCGTGGTCCGTGAAGAAGCCGATCGCGCCGCCCGCGACCAGCACGCTGGTGCAGACCCATGTCAGCGCCGCCCCGCGGCAGATGCGGCGGGGCTGCGAAAACGCGTCAAGGCCTGACATGCCGGTGAGTCTAGGACAAGGCGAAGGGCCGTACGGGCAGTTGCCCGTACGGCCCTTTTGGGATGCGTCACACCTTCAGGTACTTGCGCAGCGCGAAGAACGCGGCCATCGCGGGCATCAGCACACTCGCGGCAAGAATCAGCGGGAGCTTGGCCAACACGGCGTCCCAGCCGACGAAGTTGATGAGGTTGAGCTTGCTCGACAGGGCCATGCCGTGGTCGATCGTGAAGTACCGGCCGACGACCAGGAAGACGCAGGCGAGACCACCGCCGATCAGACCGGCGACCGCGGCCTCCATGATGAACGGCGCCTGGATGTAGAAGCCGGAGGCACCGACCAGCCGCATGATCCCGGTCTCACGCCGACGGCTGAACGCTGATACGCGCACGGTGTTGACGATCAGCAGCAGCGCGACGACCAGCATGAGCGCCATGACGCCGAGCGCGGCCCGGTTCATCAGGTTCAGCAGCCCGAAGAGGTTGTCCAGGATGCCCTTCTGGTCCTGCACCGACTGCACACCGTCACGCCCGTCGAAGGCGGTCGCGATGACCTGGTACTTCTCCGGGTCCTTCAGCTTGATCCGGTACGACTCCTGCATCTGGTCCGGGGTGAGCGAACTGGCCAGCGGGGAATCGCCGAACTGCTCCTTGTAGTGCTTGTAGGCCTGGTCCTGGGACTCGTAGTTGACCTTCTCCACGACCGACATCTTGTGGAGGTCGGAGAGGATCTGCTTCTTCTGGTCCTCGGTGACCGCGCCCTTGGCGCAGTTGGGGTCGGACTCGGCGTCACTCTTGTTGCAGAGGAAGACCGAGACGTTGACCTTGTCGTACCAGTAGCCCTTCATGGTGCTCACCTGGTCGCTCATCAGCAGCGAACCGCCGAAGAGGGCCAGGGACAGGGCGACGGAGACGATGACGGCGAAGGTCATCGTCAGATTGCGGCGGAGACCGACACCGATCTCGGACAGAACGAACTGGGCGCGCATGGCGTCTGGTTAAGCCTTTCCGTGGATCCTGGTGCGTCAGTGCTGGTAGCCGTAGACGCCGCGCACCTGGTCGCGTACGAGGCGGCCCTTCTCCAGCTCGATGACGCGCTTGCGCATCTGGTCCACGATGTTCTGGTCGTGGGTCGCCATCACCACGGTCGTACCGGTCCTGTTGATCCGGTCGAGCAGCTTCATGATGCCGACGGAGGTCTGCGGGTCGAGGTTGCCGGTGGGCTCGTCGCAGATGAGCAGCTTGGGCCGGTTGACGAAGGCGCGCGCGATGGCGACGCGCTGCTGCTCACCACCGGAGAGCTCGCCGGGCATCCGGTCGTCCTTGCCGCCGAGCCCGACGAGGTCGAGCACCTGCGGCACGGACTTGCGGATCTCGCCGCGCGACTTGCCGATGACCTCCTGCGCGAAGGCCACGTTCTCGCCGACGGTCTTGTTGGGCAGGAGGCGGAAGTCCTGGAACACCGTCCCCAACTGGCGGCGGATCTGCGGCACCTTCCAGTTGGAGACGCGAGCGAGGTCCTTGCCCAGAACGTGCACCTGTCCGTGGCTGCACCGCTCCTCGCGGAGAATCAGCCGCAGGAAGGTGGACTTTCCGGAGCCGGAAGACCCCACGAGGAAGACGAATTCGCCCTTCTCCACCTCTAGGGAAACATCCCTGAGGGCGGGGCGGGTCTGCTTGGGGTAGACCTTGGAGACGTTGTCGAATCGGATCACGGATGCACCACGGGTCGCCGGGGGTAGATGAGCGTGACCATACGCGAACTGGATGTGCGGGCGCAGGCACCGGTCGGGGTTGCGTGAGGGTTGTGCGTATTTGTGCCGGGGACCCTTCACATTTGCGCAGGGAGGACTTCTGTGCGATGAGGACCTTCACGGGCGGCCGCGCTCTTTTCGGGGGAACCTGGCACAGTGGAGGGGGAACGTTGTGGTTCCCGTAAGCGTTGTACGGGGTGGCGGGTCATGGACGGCGCAAGGAGGGCGAGCGCATGACGTACGACCGGTTGGTGTGCGCGAACTGCGCGGCGCCTGTGAACGAGGGCCGATGCCACGTGTGCCGGGCACATCGCGAACGGCTCCAGCAGGAGAGCTTCTTCGCGGGACTGAACCCGATGGCGCTGATCGTGCTGCTGGCGGTGCTGATCGCCGCGGTGGCACTGCTGGCGCACCAGACCGTCTGAGACGGCCGAGGCGGGAACAAGGCGGGTAAGAACAAGACAGGT
This sequence comes from Streptomyces sp. NPDC046805, assembly GCF_040645355.1. NCBI lineage: Bacteria > Bacillati > Actinomycetota > Actinomycetes > Kitasatosporales > Streptomycetaceae > Streptomyces > Streptomyces sp. NPDC046805. Next base: position 147,650 of record NZ_JBEYYC010000016.1, read on the forward strand.
AAGACGACCGAAGGGCCCGGAGCTGGATGCTCCGGGCCCTTCGCCGTACGGTGCGCGCACGCACCGTACGTGGGTGACTTCTGTCGGCTGCCGTCAGGCGGCCGCGCCGCCCCGGCCGCCCGCGAGGCGCGGCAGGACACGGAAGGCGACGCCACCGGCGATCATGGTGGCGGCGCCGACGATCAGGAACGCGGTCTGGCCGGCACCGGTCTCGGCGAGCTGCTGACCACTGCCCTGCGGCTGGACCTGGGTGGCCGTACCGGTACCCGTGCCCGTGGTGTTCGAGCCGGTGTCGGTGAGGGCCGAGGAGCCCTCGTCCTGGGTCGAGGCGCCGGAGCCGCCGTCGGGGTTGGTGTTGTTGCCACCGGCGTTGCCCTGACCCTGGCCGTGACCGCCGCCGTTGCCGTTGCCCTGGCCGCCGCCCTGGGTCGGGTTCTCGGTGGGCTGCGTCGGGTCCTCGGTGGGCTCGGTGGGGTTGTCCGTGGGGTCCGTCGGGAGCGTCGGATCCGTCGGGAGCGTGGGGTCCGTCGGGAGCGTCGGGTCCGTCGGGTCCGTCGGCGGCGTCGGGTCACCGGCGCACAGGAGGCCGAGGATGCAGTTGTCCGCCTCGGCGGCGGAGGCGGCGCCGGTGGCGGCCATCGAGGCACCGGCCGCGATCACGGTACCGGCGGCAATCCGCGCGATCCGGATCCGCGTCTTCTTGGTCATATGGTTGCTACCCCCAGTAGCTGTTGTCATAGAGCGACGCATGGGGTCGGCAGTGATCGACGGAGGCAGCTGACGAAGTAAGTCCGAGTCCCCCGGTTCACATGCGCCCCAGAAATACGCATGCCACGCTGCACCCTTCCCATTTTTCAAAGCAACGTCAAGGCCGTTGCGTACGCGATGTCCGCTTGGGGGTTGTTTGCGGACAGTCGAAGGGTGTGAGTGTGACGTAAAACCCGGACATCGAGGCCGAGAACAGTCCCGGAAACGGCAACTGCCGCCCTGAAGGCGGCAGTTACCGGATGATTGTCAGGTCGACAAAGTCACTTCTCTTGCTGCTTGCGCCAGCGAATTCCGGCCTCGAGGAAACCGTCGATCTCACCGTTGAACACGGACTCGGGGTTGCCGACCTCGTGCTCCGTGCGCAGGTCCTTCACCATCTGATACGGGTGCAGCACGTAGGAACGCATCTGGTTGCCCCACGAGCTGCCGCCGTCGCCCTTGAGGGCGTCCATCTTGGCCCGCTCCTCCTGGCGCTGCCGCTCCAGCAGCTTGGCCTGCAGAACGTTCATGGCCGTGGCCTTGTTCTGGATCTGGGAGCGCTCGTTCTGGCAGGAGACCACGATGCCGGTGGGGATGTGGGTCAGTCGCACCGCGGAGTCGGTGGTGTTGACGCCCTGACCGCCGGGGCCCGAGGACCGGTACACGTCGACCCGGAGCTCGGACTCGTCGATCTCGATGTGGTCGGTCTGCTCCACGACGGGCAGGATCTCGACGCCGGCGAACGAGGTCTGGCGGCGGCCCTGGTTGTCGAAGGGCGAGATGCGCACCAGGCGGTGGGTGCCCTGCTCCACCGAGAGGGTGCCGTACGCGTACGGGGACTGGACGGCGAAGGTGGTGGACTTGATGCCCGCCTCCTCCGCGTACGAGGTCTCGTAGAGCTCCGTCTTGTAGCCGTGGCGCTCCGCCCAGCGCAGGTACATGCGCTGGAGCTTCTCGGCGAAGTCGGAGGCGTCGACGCCGCCGGCCTCGGCACGGATGGTGACGACCGCCTCACGGGAGTCGTACTCACCGGAGAGGAGGGTGCGGACCTCCATCTCGTCCAGCGCCTTCTTCACGACGGCCAGCTCGGACTCGGCCTCGGCACGGGTGTCCGGGTCGTCCTCCTCCTCGGCCATCTCGAAGAGCACGGCGAGATCGTCGATCCGGCCGCGCAGCGCCTCCGCCTTCCTGACCTCGGCCTGGAGGTGGGAGAGCTTGCTGGTGATCTTCTGCGCCTCGTCCGGGTTGTCCCACAGGGACGGCGCGGCCGCCTGCTCCTCGAGCACGGCGATGTCTGCCCTCAGCTTGTCGAGGTCCAGAACGGCCTCGATCGACTCCATGGTCGAGGAGAGGGACTTGAGCTCTTCGGATACATCGAGGACTGCCACGCCATCAAGCGTAACGGCTGTGGCAACCGACCTCGGCCCTGCCCGACCACTACGCCTCCGCTCGCCTCGGGAGGCAGGTGTGACGAGTGGGGCTCGTCGGGCCGGAGTGGCGTTGCTTTCGGAGCGGGACGGCTCAGGGCGTGGCCGAGCTGTGGGTGTCCCGGGGTGTCGCTCCCGCGTCGTCTCCCGTCGTCGCCAGCCAGGCGCCGATGCCCACGGCCGCCGCCAGCACCACGCCCACGGCGCCCAGGGCCAGTCTGCGCCGGCGGGCGGCGACCCGGTGCCGGGCCGAGCCGGGGCGGCGTGCCCCCGACGCCCGGGGCACGCGCGCCGTACCGCGTGCGCCGCCCGCCAGCTCGTCGGGCGCCGGTACCCGCATCGACGTATGCGTGTCCCGGTTGGAGTCCGGCTTCGCGCCGGGGACCAGCGACACCGCTCCCCGGCGCCGTACCGACTCCTCGGAGCCGCCCGTCCCGCCGGGAGCGCCGGAGCCGCCGGTCCCGGTCGCGGTCGCCGGGTCCTCCGGTGCCGTCTCCGCCGCCTCCGTTCCCGGCTCGTCCACGTCCAGCGGCGGCATCCCGGCCAGCATCGGCAGCTGCTCCCGCAGCCGCGCCGTCAGCTCGGACGCCCGCAGCCGCGACGCCGGCGCCTTGGCCAGGCACTGCACGAGCAGCTGCCACAGCTCCTCCGGGATTCCCGGCAGGGGCACGACCGACTCGGTCACATGCCGTCGCAATACGGCTCCGGGGTGGCCGCCGCCGAAGGGCGTGAAGCCGGCCAGCAGCTCGTACAGCACCGTCGCGAGGGCGTAGATGTCGACCGACGCCCGCGGCGGGAGGCCCTCCACGATCTCCGGTGCCAGATAGTCCGGCGTTCCGATGATCTTCGTGGCGCGGGTCCGCTTCGGGGTGTCGATCAGCTTCGCGACCCCGAAGTCCGTCAGCAGGGCGGGGTGCGCTCCGCCCGGGCCCAGCGGGCCCTGCATGTCGAGCAGGACGTTCTCCGGCTTGACGTCCCGGTGCACCACCCCGGCCGCGTGCGCCGCCGCCAGCCCGTCCGCGACGTCGGCCACGACGGCCACCGCCGCCTCGGGCGCCATGCGCCGCTCCCGCTCCAGGCGGGTACGCAGGTCCGTACCGCGCACCAGGTCCATGACCAGCGCCAGGTCGTTGCCGTCGACCACCATGTCCCGTACCGAGACCACGTTGGGGTGCTCCAGCCCGAGCAGCGCCGTGCGCTCCTGCACGAAGCGCCCGACGAGTTCCTGGTCGGACGCGAGGTCCTCGCGCAGGAGCTTGATGGCGACGGGCCCGTCCGGTCCCTCACCCAGCCACACCGTGCCGGCGCTGCCCCGCCCAAGGATCTGGTTCGCGGTGTACCGGCTGCCGATCTTCCGTGCCAAGACTGCTCCTACAGACGCGTGTTGCCGATAAAACTACGCGCCCGAGGAGCCAACCTTCACCGCGGAGCCGGAAATCACCCGTCAGGTGTCGACAAGTCCCCAAACCAGCGCAGCAGTTGCCGCGAACCAGCGACGCAGTTGCCGCCGGTCGCGAACTGCCGATCACGCGTTGCCGGTTGCCGGTATCAGTTACCGGACACGCTGCCCGAACTGCCGCCGGACCCGTTGCTCAGGTCCCCGATCCAGCCGCTCACCGTGGTGAACCAGTCGCTGAGCTGCTGCCAGTACCCCTTGCCGGTGCCGATCCACTCCTGCAGCGGGGTCAGGTCCCAGATCAGCCAGCCCGCGACGAACAGGATGACGATCGTGAACAGGCATCCCTTCAGGCAGCCGAGCCCGGGGATCTTCATCGGGTTGGCGCTGCGCTGCCGCGGCTGACGCGGCTCGGGCGCCGGGCGCGGAGGCCGCGCCGGGGCATGCCGCTGCGGCTGCCGCGGGGCGTACTGCTGCGGCCGGCCGTAACCGGGCGGCGGCTGCTGCGGCCGGGCCACCTGCCGCTGGGGGCGGCGGCGCAGCGGATCCTCGTCGGGATCGATGTACTGGATCTGCGTCTGCTCGTTGCGGTCGCGGGCCGCGCTCAGCTGGCTCTGCCAGGGGTGCGGCTGGTCGGGCCCCGGCGGCACGGGCGGCATCGCGGCGGTCGGATCGGCCGCGCCCGTCTGTCCGCCGTCGCCACCGGGGTAGCCGGTGTGCGGCAGCACGCTGGTCACCCCGTTCGGGTCGTACGCCCCGGCGGCCGCACTCGTCGGCAGGACCTGCGTCGCGTCGCCGGCATCGGGCGCGCCCGGTACGGCGGTCGGCGCCGGGTCCGGGGCCAGCAGGGCTCCGACGCCCTCGGCGGCGGCGATCTGCGCGGCGTTCGCGTGCACGCCGACGCCCTCCGCGACCACGCGCAGGGAGCGCGCGAGGTTCTCGGCGCTGGGGCGCTCCCCGGGGTCCTTGCGCAGGCAGCGCTCGATGACCGTCCACAGCGGGTCGGGCACGGTGGACGGGCGGCGCGGCTCGGCGTTGAGGTGCTGCTGCAGGACCTCCATCGAGGAGCCGCCGGAGAACGGCGGACGGCCGGTGACCAGCTCGTACAGCAGGATGCCGGCGCCGTAGACGTCGACGGCGGAGGTCTGCGGGCGGCCCTCGGCGGACTCGGGCGCGACGTACGCGGGCGTGCCGACGAACTCCTGCGTGCGCGTGAGGCCCGGGGAATCGGCGAGGCGCGCGATGCCGAAGTCGGTCAGCAGCGGGTGCAGCTGCCCGTCGTACTGCTGGAGCAGGACGTTGGCGGGCTTCAGGTCGCGGTGGACGACGCCGTCGGCGTGGCTGGCCGCGAGCGCGTCGGCGATCTGGGCCGTGAGCAGAGCCGCGGCGACCGGCGAGAAGGGGCCGTTCTCGCGCAGGTAGCGGTGCAGGTCGGGACCCTCGACCAGGTCCATGACCAGCGCCAGCAGATCGCCCTCGACCACCAGGTCGCGGACCCGGACGATGTTGGGGTGGGTCAGGCGGAGCAGGACGGACCGCTCTCTGAGGAACCGCATCACGACATCCGCGTCGTTCGCGAGCTCCTCCTTGAGGACCTTGATCGCGACGGTCTCGCCGGGCTGGCCCGGCACGGCCGCCTCGGCGCCCGCGGTCTCCCTCTGGCGGGCTCGCCAGACGGTGCCCGTGGCGCCGCGTCCGAGCGGCTCCTCGAGCAGGTACTTGCTGCCTACCGGCCGCACGTCATGCGCTCCCTGCTGCTTGCTGGTGATCGGATTGCTGGGGTCGGACCCACTGCCCTGCGGGTGTTCCGACCCACTGTAGTGCCGCCGCGCGCGGTGACGGCCTGGCGTCTTTTCGAGGCTCCCGCACAACCGGTACGTACGCCTCCCCGTACATGTTCGAAGGAAAGACGCTCACCTCGGTCCGTTGGTTGCCGGACCCGGAGGTGACCGATCTCAAGACCGGTCTCAAGCGGTCATCCGGGTGTCACTGGTCAGGCATTTTTACGGGCAGAGCCGACCAATCAAGATCGCTTACGGGTGGGCGGCGGGCGTGTTGTCGGTGGCAAGTGCGAGGATGCCCTCGTACTGGCCGACGTGTTCGTACGGCGGTGGGGGAAGTCCGCGGTGGGGGGGCCGCGGGACGGCTTCGTCCCGTCCGCCGGCGCCCGCGCAGAAGGGACCGCAGACGGCGATGCAGATCCGGCTGACCGTCGTAGACCCGCTGGGCCCGCCCCCGCAGCAGGGCCGCACCGCGAGCCGCGACGTGCTGGTCACGGCGCCCGCCGGCACGGCCCTGTCCGTGGTGGCCTCGTCCCTCGCCTCGGCGGTACTGGGCGATGGCGCCGTGGGCCGGGAGGCCGGAGGTGCGCCGGTCGTGCTGTACGTCGACGCCGAGCGGCTGGACCCCCAGCGCAGCACCCTCGGCGAGCCCCCGCTGACCGACGGCGCGGTGCTGTCCCTGGGCGCGCCCGCCGCGCCGGAACCGCATCCCGAGCTGGACGACGCCCCGACCCAGCTGCACGTGGTCGGGGGCCCGGACGCGGGCGGTGTCCATCTGCTGCACGGCGGCCAGGTCACCATCGGCCGCTCCGCCGACGCCGACGTGCCCCTCGACGACCCCGACGTCTCCCGCCTCCACTGCGCCGTGACGGTCGCCGCCGACGGCCGCGTCTCGGTCGCCGACCTCGACTCCACCAACGGCACGGTCCTGGACGGCACGCGCGTGGGAGGCCACCCCGTCCGCTTCTCTCCGGGCGCGCTGCTGCGCATCGGCGAATCCGCCCTGAGGCTTACTCCGTCCGGAGGTCCGGGGGCACGGGTGACGACGACTCCCGACGGGGAGGGATGCGTGCGCGTGGCCCTGGGCGGCCGGGACGCGGACCACGCGCGCGTGGGGCACAGCGGCACCGGCACCGGCCTCGGAGGACAGAGCGGGGAGCACGGGGACGCGGAGCGCAAGGACGCCGACGCTTCCGCCACTGCCTCCGCTCCCGCCGGACCCGCGCACCATGCGTACGGCACGGCGGGCTGGGACACCTCAGGGGGCGGCCCCGGGGCCCAGGAGCACGGCCCGGCGGAGCCGCCCGTGGCGCCGGGGCAGGCCGTCGTACCAGGCCAGGGCGGCGCACCGCCGATCGAGAGCCGGGGCGGCGGGCAGGGCGCAACCGGCCCGGGGTCCGCAGCAGGCGCACCGGGTGTGAATCTCGGCACCCCGCCGACCCACGCCACGACACCGAACGGCCCCGTCTCCGGCGGCTACGGCATCTCCGGCATGCGCGCGCGTGACGACCACCACGGGCTCGAGGACCACCGCGGGCAGCACGACAACCGTGGCCAGGACGACGGCTTCGACACCCGCGGCCGCAAAGGCACCCCGGTCCGTGGCACCGACATCCCCCAGGGCGTGCGCAGGCGCGGCGGGCTCGGGGCGTGGGCGCGGCGGCTGACCGGCGGATGGGGGGACCAGCCGACGGGCGGGACTCGGGCGTACGCCGAGGAGGGCGAGACCGGTGCCGCCCTGCCCGTCCTCCCTCTGCAGCCGGAGGCCTGGCCGGACCCCGCCGCCCTGCTGCTGACGGCGCTAGGGCCGGGCCCCCGGCTGTGGGAGCGCGGGCCGCAGCACGCGGAGACGCTCACGGTCCGGCTGGGTACGGCGGACCGGGCGATGCCGGACGGCTCGGGCCGGCTGCCCGCCGTACCGGTCACCGCCGATCTGCGCGAGGCCGGGGCGCTGGGCCTGGCCGGGCCGCGCGCGCGGCTGTCCGGGCTGGCCCGCGCGGTGCTGGCCCAGCTCGCCGCGCTGCACTCCCCCGACTCGCTGGAGATCGTCCTGATCAGCGCGGACCGCTCCCGCACCCTGGAGGAGCGCACCGCCGAATGGTCCTGGCTCGGCTGGCTCCCGCATCTGCGCCCGGGGCACGGCCAGGACTGCCGCCTCCTCCTCGCCTACGACCGCGAACAGGCCGCGGCCCGCGCCGAGGAGCTCCTCCGCAGGCTGGAGGACCAGGCGGCAACGGAGACCCGTGCGGCAGAGGGCACGCACGCGTCGCGCGCAAGCGCAGACGCGGGCACGGGCACGGGCACGACGGTCGGCTTCGGCGGCCCGTACACGGTCGTCGTCGTGGACGGTGATCCGGGCGGCTCCGGGCTGCACGAGGCCCTGACGCGGCTGGCCCTCGACGGGCCGCGGGCCGGGATCCACGTCGTGTGCCTCGCCGAGACGGCCCCGGCCTCGCCCGCCTCACCGGTGACGCAGACGTACGAGGCGGCATGCGCGGCCGTGCCGACGTTCCGCGCGTGCGGGGCCGTCGCGCTGCTCGGCGGTGACGTGGCCACGGCGCTGCATCTGCTGCGCGTGGCCCGACCGGACGCCCCCACGGGCACCACCGCTCCCGCCTCCACCGACCCCCTGGCCTCCGCGTGCCCCGTCGGCCCCGGCACCGTCGCCGCCGTGGACGCCGTCTCGCTCGCGTGGGCCGAGCGGTTCGCGCGGGCGCTGGCGCCGCTGCGCCCGGACAGCGCCGTCGGCGCGCAGCCGCACGCGCGCGTGTCCGCGCCGTTGCCCCAGGCCGCGCGCCTGCTGGACGAGTTGGGGCTCGCCCGGGCCACCCCGGCATCGCTGATGGCGCGCTGGGCGGACGCGGCCGACGACACCGAGTCGCTCGGCGGTCGGGCCTGGGCCGTGCTCGGCGCCGGGCCGCGCGGTCCACTCGATGCCGACCTCGTGGCCGAGGGGCCGCACCTGTTGATCGAGGGGCCGCCCGGCAGCGGCCGTACGGAACTGCTGCGCGCCGTCGTCGCCTCGCTCGCCGCGGCCGAGCGCCCCGACCGGCTGGGCGTCGTCCTCATAGACGGCCGGGACGGCGTCGGCACGGGCGCGGGGCATGCCGAGGGCCTCTACGCCTGCACGGACATACCGCATGTCACCACGTATCTCACCGCCAACGACCCCGTCCGCATGCGGGAGTTCGCGCAGTCCCTGAGCGCCGAGCTGAAGCGGCGGGCGGAGCTGCTGGGGCGGACCGGCTTCGCCGAGTGGCACGCGGGGCGCGAGGTGTCGGGCCGGTTCGTCGCGCAGCGCACGGCGACCGGGCGCCCCACCGTGTCCGGCACCGGCGATCTCGAATCACCGCCCAGCTCGACGCTGCGCCTGCGGCCCGCAGCGAGCGCCCGTCAGCAGGCCGAGGCGGCACCGCCGCTGCCCCGGCTCGTGGTCGTCGTCGACGATCTGGACGCGCTGGTGTCCCCCGCGCTGGGCTCGCCGGGGCGGCCCGCGGCGGGCTCCGTGATGCGGGCGCTGGAGGCGGTGGCCAAGGAGGGCGAGCGGCTCGGCGTCCACCTGGTGACGGCGGCCGGGCTCGGGGGCCGTACGGCGGAGACGGAACTCGCCCAGCGGTCCGCCCTTCGCGTCGCGCTGGACGCCCCGTCCTCCGGACCGGAGGAGCCGGCGCCGGGGCGCGGGCGCCTGACCTCGGCGGACGGACAGGTCACCGCGTTCCAGGGGGGCCGCGTCACGGGCCGTATCCCGCGCACGGCCACCCTGCGGCCGACGGTCGTCCCCCTGGACTGGCACCGCATGGGCGACCCCCCGACCCGTCGTCCGGTGCGCGAACTGGGCAACGGGCCGACCGACCTGGCCCTGCTGGCCAGTGCGGTGGAGCGAGCCGCGCGGGAGGTCGCGGCCACGCACATACCCTCGCTCCTGTAACGGGCGAGGGCCCGCCCCCGCCATCCCCGACCACCGATCACGACGCGGTCACGATCCCCCGCTCGACAGGGCGGGCGCTCTTGCCGTGTCGGAGGAGCCGGGCGTAGACCGGACCGCACGGGACAGCGCTCGGACGTTCAACGGAGAACGAAGAACGGGGCAGTGATGCGCGATACGAGCAGCACCATCCGGACACACAGGGCCGTCACGACACTCTCCGTCCTCCTCGCGGGAGCCCTCGCGCTCACCGCGTGCGGCGGCGGCGGCGACAGCAAGAAGGACACCGGCGGCAAGACCGAGCCGGGCACCACCGTCACCCTCCCCAAGCTGAACGGCGCGAACCTGGAGATCGCCGCCGTCTGGACCGGCCAGGAGCAGAAGAACTTCAAGCAGGTCCTCGCGGAGTTCGAGAAGCGGACGGGCGCCAAGGTCACCTTCGTGCCCGCGCAGGACCCGATCATCAACTTCCTCGGCTCGAAGATCGCGGGCGGCCAGCCGCCGGACATCGCGATGCTGCCGCAGCCCGGCGCCATCAAGCAGGCCGTGGACAAGAAGTGGGCCAAACCGCTCGGCGCCGAAGCCGTCAAGGAGCTGCAGAAGAACTACTCCCCGGGCTGGCAGGACATCGGCAAGGTCGACGGGAAGCCGTACGGCGTCTACTACAAGGCCGCCAACAAGTCGCTGATCTGGTACAACAACCAGGTCTTCGAGAACGCGGGCGCCAAGGAGCCCAAGACCTGGCCGGAGCTGCTGACGACGGCGCGGGCGGTGTACGACTCGGGCGTCACCCCCTTCTCCATCGGCGGCGCCGACGGCTGGACCCTCACCGACTGGTTCGAGAACGTCTATCTGTCGCAGGCGGGCCCGGAGAAGTACGACCAGCTCGCCCAGCACAAGATCAAGTGGACCGACCCCTCCGTCAAGAAGGCGCTGACCACGCTCGCCCAGGTCTGGGGCAAGAAGGACTACATCGCGGGCGGCGCGGACGGCGCGCTGCAGACCGAGTCCCCGGCTTCCGTCACCCAGACGTTCACCGGCGGCGACCAGCCGAAGGCGGCGATGGTCTTCGAGGGCGACTTCGCACAGGTCAACATCGGTGAGACCAAGGCGAAGGTGGGCACGGGCGCGAAGGTGTTCCCGTTCCCGGCGGTGGGCTCGGCGGCGCCGGTGGTCTCGGGCGGCGACGCCGCGGTCGTCCTGAAGGACTCCAAGGCGGCCCAGGCGCTGGCCACCTTCCTGGCCTCCCCGGACGCGGCGACGATCCAGGCGAAGCTCGGCGGCTACCTCTCCCCGAACAAGAACGTGCCGAACTCGGCGTATCCGAACGCGGTCCAGCAGAAGATCGCCAAGGCTCTCATCGCGTCCGGCGACGACTTCCGCTTCGACATGTCCGACCAGGCCCCGCAGGCCTTCGGCGGCACCCCCGGCAAGGGCGAGTGGAAGGACCTGCAGGACTTCCTGAAGAACCCGCAGGACGTCGCGGGCACCCAGGCCGAGCTGGAGAAGGACGCGGCGGCCGCGTACGGCAGCGGGAGCTGAACCCACCATGCCGACGCACAGGAGCGTCACCGGCACCCGCAAGACCGTGGCAGCCCTCTTCCTGCTGCCCGCCCTGGTGCTGCTCGGCGCACTCGTGGTCTACCCGATCGGGTACTCGATCGTCCGCAGCCTCTACAACGCCTCGGGCGACGGATTCTCCGGAGTCGACAACTACAAGGCCCTCTTCACCGACGACGGCATTCGTACGGCCCTGAAGAACAACATCATCTGGGTGGTGTTCGCGCCCACGGTCTCCACGGCCCTGGGCCTGGTCTTCGCGGTGCTGACCGAACGCGTGCGCTGGGGAACGGCGTTCAAGCTGGTCGTCTTCATGCCGATGGCGATCTCGATGCTGGCGGCCGGGATCATCTTCCGGCTCGTCTACGACCAGGACCCGCAGAAGGGGGTCGCCAACGCCGTCTGGGTCGGTGTCCACGACACCTTCGCCCAGTCGTCCGCCTTCCCGAAGGCGCACCCGGGCCGCAACTCACCGCTCGAGCCGGAAGCGGGCGGCTTCATCACGTCGGCGACCGTCCGCACGGGCCATGCGGTCAGCCTGCCGCTGGTCGGCGTCGCGCCCGACCAGATGCCCGACGACGCGAAGAGGGCGATGGCCGCGAGGCCGGAGCCGGGAAAGATCACCGGCACCACCTGGCAGGACTTCACACGCGGCAAGGGGGTCGGCAGGCTGGGCGCCCCCGACCCGTCCGAGCGGGGCTACGCCGGCATGCGGATCGAGGCGGTGAAGGACGGCAAGGTGGTGGCCTCGACGAAGGCCGCCGCCGACGGCACCTTCACGCTGCCCGCCTCGGCCGACGGGGCCCGGCTCCGGCTCCCGGCAAGCAACTTCAAGGCGCCGTACAACGGCGTCGACTGGCTCGGTCCGGCGCTGGTCACACCGGCCATCATCGGGTCGTACGTCTGGATGTGGGCGGGCTTCGCGATGGTGCTCATCGCGGCCGGTCTTGCGGGCGTGCCCCGTGAACTCCTGGAGGCGGCACGGGTCGACGGGGCCAACGAGTGGCAGGTGTTCCGGAAGGTCACGGTGCCGCTGCTCGCCCCGGTCCTCGCGGTCGTGGCCGTCACGCTGATGATCAACGTGCTGAAGGTCTTCGACCTGGTCTTCATCATCGCGCCGGGCTCGTCCCAGGACGACGCGAACGTGCTGGCCCTGGAGCTGTACCGCAAGGGCTTCTCCGAGAGCCAGCCCGGCATCGCGAGCGCGATCGCGGTGTTCCTGCTGCTGCTGGTGATCCCGGTGATGCTGTTCAACGTCCGTCGGCTCAGGCGGGAGGAGCGGCGATGACGACGCACGCCGGAAGCACGGGGAGCATCGGCAACGCGGCCCCGGCCGGGACGGCGAGGGCCCGGCAGTCGCTCGGGGCGCTGATCGCGGAGAGGCTCAGCGGCGGACTGGTCCGCGCGTTCCTGATCGTCGTGGGCCTGTTCTGGCTGGTGCCGACCGTCGGCCTGCTCATCTCCTCCCTGCGCATGCCGGAGGACATGAGCGCGACCGGCTGGTGGCAGGTGTTCACCAAGCCGTCCCAACTCACCTTCGACAGCTACCAGAAGCTCCTCGAGAACAGCGACATCACGGGCTCCCTGGTGAACACCGTGCTGATCACGGTCCCGGCGACGATCCTGGTCGTCGCCATCGGCTCCCTCGCGGGCTACGCGTTCGCGTGGATGGAGTTCCCCGGCCGCGACTGGTGGTTCCTGGGCGTGGTCAGTCTGCTGGTCGTGCCCGTGCAGGTGGCGCTGATCCCGATCGCCGAACTGTTCGGGAACATCGGCCTGTTCGGGACGATCTTCGGAGTGATCCTGTTCCACGTGGGCTTCGGCCTGCCGTTCGCGGTGTTCCTGCTGCGGAACTTCTTCGCGGAGATCCCGAGGGAGCTGCTGGAGGCGGCCCGCCTGGACGGCGCCGGCGAACTGCGCCTGTTCACGCGGGTGGTGATGCCGCTGGGCGGGCCCGCGATCGCGAGCCTGGGCATCTTCCAGTTCCTGTGGGTGTGGAACGACCTGCTGGTCGCGCTGGTGTTCACGAAGTCGGGCACCCAGCCGATCACGGTCGCGCTGCAGACGCAGGTTCGCCAGTTCGGCAACAACATCGACGTGCTGGCGCCGGGCGCGTTCATCTCCATGGTGATTCCGTTGGCCGTGTTCTTCGCGTTCCAGCGGCAGTTCGTGTCCGGCGTGATGGCGGGCGCGGTCAAGTAGCGGTTTCGGATAATCCTCAAGTTCCGTGCGAAAGACAGACGTTGAGGGGCGGACCGGTCATCGGCCCGCCCTTCACGGCGCTTCGGACATCCCCCGAACGACGTATGAAACCGTAACCGATTCACCCCATCGGCCGTTGCCGGGCAGAACGCCCGCGCTCCGACCCATGGATGTCCCTTGCCCAGGTTCAGTGTCATCGTCCCCGCATACAAGGTCCAGGCGTATCTGCACGCATGCCTGGACTCGGTGCTCTCACAGTCCTATCCCGACCTCGAACTCATCGCCGTGAACGACCGCTCGCCGGACGCCTGCGGCGCGATCATCGACGAATACGCGGCCCGCGACGTGCGCGTACGGCCCGTGCACCTGGCGGAGAACCAGGGTCTGGGGCACGCCCGCAACGTGGGCATGGAGCACGCGGAGGGCGACTACCTGGTCTTCCTGGACAGCGACGACACCCTCACCCCGGACGCGCTGCGCTCGATCGCGGACCGGATCAAGGAGACCGGCGAACCGGACGTCCTGGTCTACGACTACGCGCGCACCTACTGGACGGGCGAGGAGGTCCCCGACAAGTTCGCGCTCCAGCTGACCGAGGAGGGCCCGGCCCCCTTCCGGCTGGCGGACCGCCCGGGGCTGCTGCGGGTGCTGATGGTGGCCTGGAACAAGGCGTACCGCAGGGAGTTCGTCGAGCGCGAGGGCTTCGCCTTCCCGCCGGGCTACTACGAGGACACGCCCTGGACCTACCCGGTCCTGATGTCGGCGCAGACGATCGCCACCCTCGACCGCGTCTGCGTCCACTACCGCCAGCGCCGGCAGGGCAACATCCTCGGCACGACGAGCCGCAAGCACTTCGACGTCTTCGACCAGTACGACCGGGTCTTCGCGTTCCTGGAGAAGCGGCCCGAACTCGCCCGATGGCGGCCGGTGTTGTTCCGCCGCATGGTCGACCACTTCTCGACCGTGTTCACCAAGCGCGACCGGCTGCCGCGCCGCAGCCGTGCCGAGTTCCTGCGCAAGGCCCGCGCCCACTACCGCCGTTACCGGGTTCCTGGCGCCTCGGTCCCCGTGCGCACGCGTCTGCGTCACAGCCTGGTGCGCTTCGGCCTGCACCGCACCTACCGCGCCCTGCTGTCGGCGATGTCCATGCGCCGAAGCGCCCTGAGGCTCGCCGCCGCACTCACCCGCGCGCTGCGGGCCGGCGCCCTCCAGCTCCACTACCGGGTGCAGCTGCGCCTGCCCCTGCGCGCCGACCGCGCCGTCTTCGCCGCCTACTGGGGGCGGGGGCACGGCTGCAACCCGGGCGCGCTGGAGGCCGCGTTCCGCAGGCACGCCCCGCACATCCGCACGGCGTGGATCGCCCGCCCCGAGCACCAGCACACGGTGCCGCCGGGCACCCGCCCGCTGCGTCCCGGCACGGCGGCCTACTGGACGGCGCTGGCCCGCTCTCGGTACCTGGTCAACAACGTCAACTTCGACCGCCGGCTGCGCAAGCGCCCCGGCCAGGTCTTCGTCCAGACCCAGCACGGCACCCCGCTCAAGCACATGGGCCTGGACCTCCAGGAGCACCCGGCGGCCGCCGGCGGAATGGACTTCGCCGAGCTCCTCAAGGGCGTCGACAAGTGGGACTACGTGCTGTCCGCCAACCGCCACACCACGCTGACCTGGGAGCGCGTCTACCCGGGCCGTTACACCACGCTGGAGTACGGCTATCCGCGCAACGACGTCTTCCAGCGGGCCACCTCCGCGGACGTGACCCGACTGCGCGAACAGCTCGGCATCCCCCGGGACTCGGTCGCGATCCTCTACGCCCCCACCCACCGCGACCACCACCGCACCCAGCGCACCACCCTCGACCTGGGCCGTGTCGTACGCCGCCTGGGCCCGCGTTTCGTGATCCTGGCCCGCGCCCACTACGGGCAGGCCGGCCCCCTGGCCCAGGGCACCCGGGTCATCGACGTCAGCGACCACCCCAGCGTCGAGTCGCTGTGCCTCGCCTCGGACGCGCTGGTCACCGACTACTCGTCGATCATGTTCGACTACGCCAACCTGGACCGGCCGATCGTCCTCCACACCGAGGACTGGGAGGCGTACGAGGCGTCGCGCGGAACCTACTTCGACCCGCGGTCCTTCCCGCCGGGCGCGGTCGCGCGCAGCGAGGACGAGCTGATCGACATCTTCGCGACCGGGCACTGGCGTGGCTCGCGCTCGGCCCAGCTGCGGGCGGTGTTCCGGGATCGGTTCTGCGCGTACGACGACGGGCGCGCCGCCGAGCGGGTCGTACGGCATGTGGTGCGGGGCCAGACCGAGCGGCTGCCGAAGTTCACACCGCTCGGCGAACGCCACCCCGTGCCGTCGGCGGCCGCGGCCCTCGCGCGCTCACCGCTCGCCAGCGTGCCGCAACCGTCCGGCTCCTCCCCCGTCACCAAGAGCGTCTGACCGCCGTTGCCCTCATGGGAGTTCACATGCCCCTCAGCACCTCGCGGCCCACGCCGTCCAGACCGTCCACCTGGCGGCCGACCGGGCGGCCGGGCCGCTTCCGCACGACCTGAGCAGCAGGACAGACAACAGAGAGAACAGAATGCCCCGCTTCAGCATCATCGTCCCGTCCCAGGGGGTCGCCGGCCGGCTGTCCCCGGCGCTGGACTCGGTCCTCGCGCAGTCCTTCGGCGACCTGGAGCTGATCCCGGTCTACGACGCCTCCGGCTCTCCGACCGCGGACGTCATCGCCGCTCACGCCGGCCAGGACCCCCGGGTGGCCCCGGTGAACTCCCCGCCGTCCGCCGGGCTGAGCGGGGCGCGCAACGCCGGGATGCGGGCGGCGACCGGCACGTATCTGCTGTTCCTCGACGGCGACGACATCCTTCTGCCGGGGGCGCTGGCGGCGCTCGACGCGCGGCTCGCCGAGACCGGTGACGTCGACCTGCTGTATTTCGAGCACGAGCGGGTGCCGTGGTGGGAGGGCGAGACGACCAACCCGGCGGCGGCGCTGCTGGCGAAGACCCCGTCCGGCGCGTTCGCCCCCGGCCGGGCGCCCGGGCTCACCGGCGTGCAACTGCCCGCCTGGAGCGCCGTCTACCGCCGCTCCTTCGTCGCCGACGCTCGTCTCGCCTTCCCCGACGGCCATTTCACGGACATCGGCTGGGGCGGCCTGACCACCGTCGCCGCCGAGCGGATCGCCGCCCTGCGCTCGGTCCTCGTACGCCACCGGCTGCGGCGGCAGGGCAGCCGGCTCAACCTGCCCGGCACGCACCAGGGCGAGCTCCTCGACCAGGTGGACCTGGTGCTGACCCGGGCCGCCGAGCAGGGGCTGTCCGCCGAGCGGGCGCGGCCGCTGTTCGAGCAGCTCTTCGCCGTCGTCCTGAAGACGGCCTCCCGGCCGGAGCGGCTGCCCTCCGGGCGGCGTGCGTTCTTCCGCCGGGCGGCGCGCCTGTACCGGCACCGCCGCCCGGACGGATTCCGGGTGCCGGGCGGCAGTCTGGGTGTCCAGCACCGGCTGCTGGCGGCCGGGGCGTACACGGCGTTCCGCGCGCTGCGCGGCGCCAACCGGGCGTCGGCAGCCCTCACCGAGCACCTCCCGCGCCCCCGCATGCTGCGCACCCGGCTGCGCTACGCACGCGACCTGCGCCGCCCCCTGGACCCCAACCTGGCCGTGTACTGCGCCTACTGGGGCCGCGGCTACGCCTGCAGCCCGGCCGCGATCCACGCCAAGGCCCGCGAACTCGCCCCGCACATCCGCTCGGTGTTCCTCGTCGAGGCGGGCCAGGAGCACGCCGTGCCCGAGGACGTCGAGTACGCGGTGATCGGCGGCCGCCGCTACTGGGAGGTGCTGGCCCGCGCCAAGTACCTGATCAACAACGCCAACTTCGCCGAGGGGGTCGTCAAGCGGCCGGGCAGCGTGCACGTGCAGACCCAGCACGGCACGCCACTGAAGAAGATGGGCGTGGACCAGTCGACGTACCCCGTCGTGGCCGCGCAGACGGGCAGCTTCGCCAAGCTGCTCGGCCGGGTCGACCGCTGGGACTTCAACCTCTCCTCCAACCGGCACTCCACCCAGGTGTGGGAGCGCGCCTTCCCCGGCTCGTACGAGGCGCTGGAGTACGGCTATCCGCGCAACGACGTCTACTGCACGGCGCGCGCGGACGATGTGGCCCGCGTCCGGCGGGAGTTGGGCATCCCCGAGGGCAAGACGGCCGTCCTGTACGCGCCCACCCACCGCGACCACCAGACCGGTTTCGAGACCGGCCTCGACCTGGAGGCCTTCTGCGAGGCGGCCGGCGAGGACGTGGTCGTGCTGCTGCGCGCCCACTACTTCTACGACCAGGGGCGCTCCCAGGGTTCCGGCAGGATCAGCCGCGTCATCGATGTAACCGCGCACCGCTCCTCCGAGGACGTGTGCCTGGCCGCGGACGCGCTGATCACCGACTACTCGTCGATCATGTTCGACTACGCCAACCTGGACCGCCCGATCGTCGTGTACGCCGACGACTGGGAGGTCTACCAGGAGACGCGCGGCGTCTGCTTCGACCTGATGGCCGAGCCGCCGGGACCGGTCGCCCGCACGCCCGGGGAACTGGCGCGGATCTTCCGCGACGGCTCGTACGCGGGGCCTGAGTCGCGGGCGCTGCGGGCCGCGTTCCGGGAGCGGTTCTGCGAGTTCGACGACGGTCTGGCCGCCGAGCGCGTCGTACGGCGGGTGCTGCTCGGCGAGCCACCCGAGGCGCTCCCGCCCGTGATCCCGCTCGCGGAGCGCATCCCCGCCCCCGCCGCCGCGACCCTCGTGAGGAGCTGATCCCGCCGTGCCCCGCTTCAGCGTCATCGTCCCCTGCTTCAAGGTGCAGGGCTTCCTGCGCGAGTGCCTCGACTCGGTCCTGGAGCAGTCGTATCCGGATCTCGAACTGATCGCGGTGAACGACCGCTCGCCGGACGGCTGTGGCGCGATCCTCGACGAGTACGCGGCGCGCGACCCGCGCGTGAAGGTGCTGCACCTGCCGGAGAACGTCGGCCTGGGCCGCGCCCGCAATGCCGGAATGCCGCTCGCCACCGGCGACTTCCTCTTCTTCCTGGACAGCGACGACACCCTCACGCCCGGCGCGCTGCGCGCCATCGCCGACCGCCTGGCCGAGACCGGCGACCCGGACGTGCTGGTGTTCGACTACGCGCGCACCTACTGGTGGGGCGGGACGCGGCGCAACGTCCTCGCCGACGTGCTCACCGAGGCCGGCGACGGCAGTGGCACCGACGGCACCTTCACGGCCGCCGAATACCCGCAGATCCTCGACCTGTTGATGGTGGTGTGGAACAAGGTCTACCGGCGGGACTTCGTCGCCGAGCACGACTTCCGCTTCCCGCCCGGCTACTACGAGGACACCCCGTGGACCTTCCCGGTGATGCTGAGCGCCGGGCGCATCGCCGCGCTCGACCGGATCTGCCTGAACTACCGCCAGCGCCGCCAGGGCAACATCCTGTCCACCACCAGCCGCAAGCACTTCGACGTCCACGACCAGTACGAGCGGGTCTTCGCGTTCGTCGACGACCATCCCGGCCTGTGGACCTGGCGGCCCTACCTGCACCGCAAGATGGGCGAGCACTGCCTGGACATCCTCGCCAAACCGGACCGGCTGCCCCCGTCGGACAAGGGCGAGTTCTTCCGTCGTACGGCCGAGATGTTCCGCAGGCACCGGCCCGAGGGCGCGACGGTCGACGGTGAGGTCCGCCTGCTGACCGGCCCGTACGCGGCCTATCAGGCCGCGCGTCAGGTGCGGCGCGGCGCCCACGAGGCCGGGCGGCGGGCGCTGCAGGTACGCAAGGTGGCCGCGGGGCGGGCCAGACGCGGCTGGTCCGCGCTGCAGGCCCGCCGCCCGCTGGACCCGGGCCTCGCGGTGTACTCGGCGTTCTCGCACCGCGGGGTGCTCGGCGATCCGGGGGCGGTGTACCGCGCGGCACGGGAGATCGCGCCGGACATCCGGGGCGTGTGGGTGGTGCGCGACGAGGAGGACGCCGCGCGGCTGCCGTCCGGCGTCGAGCACGTGCTGCTCGGCTCACGGCGCTACCTCGACATCGCCGCGCGGGCCACGTTCTTCGTCAACAACGTCAACTGGCCCGGCACCCTGGTCAAGCGCCCCGGCAGCGTGCACATCCACACCCATCAGGGCACCCCGCTCAAGTACATGGGCGCCGACCTGCTGGGCAAACCCGGTGCCCGGCACGGCCTCGACGTGCCGCAGATGCTGCGCCGGTCCGACCGCTGGGACCACAGCCTGGTCGCCAACCGGCACTCGGAACTGGTGTGGGAGCGGGCCTACCCCTGCCACTTCGCCTCCGCGCGCACCGGCAGCCCGCGCAACGACGTCCTGGTGGGCGCCGCGCCGGACGCGGGGGCCGCCTTCCGCGCAGCGCACGGCATCCCCGAGGACCACACGGTCGTGCTGTACGCGCCGACCCGCCGCGACTACCGCCGGGGCGGCCACGTGGACCGCGTGGACCTGGCCCGGTTCGCGGCCGACCTGGGCGAGGGCCACACCCTCGTCGTCCGCCTGCACCCCTCCCTCGCGACCGGTCCGGCGCGCGGGCTGGGCCTGGCCGAGCTGCACCGGCGGGGCGTACTGGTCGACGCGACGGACGAGCCGCACGTCGAGGAGGTGATGCTCGCCTCCGACGCGCTGGTCACCGACTACTCGGCCCTGATGTTCGACTACGCCAACCTCGACCGGCCGATCGTGGTCCACGCCGACGACCTCGCGGCGTACACGGCGAGCCGGGGGACCTACTTCGACATCACGGCCGAGGCGCCGGGGCAGGTGTCGCGCTCCTACCGGGAGCTGGCGTGGCTGTTCGCCTCGGGGGCGTGGCGGAACGAGGAGTCGGCGCGGCTGCGCGCACGGTTCCGGTCCCGCTTCTGCGAGTTCGACGACGGGCACGCCGCCGAGCGGGTCGTACGGACGCTGCTGCTCGGCGAGTCCGAGGCGAGGACGGAGGCCGTCCGGATCCCGCGTCCGACCGTCGGCCACGACCTCCTGACGTCGAGGTGAGGCCGCGCGCCTGGGTGCTGCTCCTGGCCGCCGCGTTCGCGCTGATGCAGCTCGCGACCGTCACCGGCCGGGACACCCCCGACTCCAAGAACTACGTGTCGTACGCGCTGAGTCTGGGCGGCGCGAGCAAGCGGGAGGCGGCCGCCGCCACGATCGACTGGGCCTGCGCGGGCCAGGCGTCGGTCGTGCACCGGAACCAGGACGTGGACGTGGTGCGCTTCCACCGGCCCGACCCCACCCCGCGCGTGCTCACCGGGTGCCGGGCCGAGGAGTGGCGGCTGGTGGACCGGCGGCTGCGGGCCGGCCAGACGGAGGGGCACATCGTGCCGTTCATCGGGCAGCGCATGAAGCGGATCTTCGAGGTGCGGCCCGGGTACCCCGCGTTCCTGCTGCCGTTCGTCACGGCGTTCGGCGTGACGTGGGGCGTGTGGCTGGCGAGCGTGGTCGTCACGGTGACGGGCGGGGTCCTCGCCTTCCTGGTCCTGCGCACCCTGTCCGTGCCCGTGCCGCTCGCGCTGACCGGGCAGGCCCTGTTCTACGTCCTGCCGTGCGGGACGACCGCCATGCGCCCGATGACCGAGGGCCTGATGCTGGCGCTGACGCTCGCGGCGGTGTGGGGCTGCGCGCTGGCCCTGACCGGGCGCTCCCGGGCCGGGACGGCGCTGGTCGGCTGCTCGCTGCTCGCGCTGTTCGCGGTCAAGCACTCCCAGTCGCTGTTCCTGGGGCTGTGCCTGGCGGTGGCGGGAACGGTGGTCGCGCTGCGACGCCGACGGCACATGGGGGTCCCCCCTGCACGAGCGGATTCGAGCGCTCGGCGGAGTCCTTGGGGGCGCGGGCTCGTGGGGGTCACCACTACCGGGTGCTGCGCGGCCGTGGGGACGCTGATCCTGGCGCGGCTGCTGCACTACCCGTCGGAGTCCGAGAGCGTCCAGGACCTGCTCACCGGCCACTTCGCCCGCCCGGACCGGGCCCGCCCCTGGGCGGAGTTCCTGCGGCTGGAGGGCCGCTTCTGGCTCGAGTGGGCACGGCGGCAGCTGTCGGAGCCGCTGTTCGTGGCCGCGCTGGCGGTCGGGGCCTGGGGCACGCTGCGGCGGCGCGCCTTCGGCTGCTTCCTGCTGGCGGCGGCGTTCACCGGGATCCTCAACCAGGCCGGGCACCCCGACATCAACATCTGGGGCGACCGGCTGATCGTGCTGGTGTGGCTGCTGCCGGTGGTCGGGGTGCCGCTGCTGCTGGAGCCGCTGGTCCGGCGGCCGGTGGCGCTGCCCGTGCAGGGACACCGTGAACGGCAGGCTCACTCGATGAGGTGAGCGGCGGCAAAGCCGCCCACCGGGGTGGGAAGACTCGGCAAATGCCCAGCCTCGTCTGCGTCCCGGCCGCCCGGTGAGCACCGACGTCCTGAACCGGCGTTCCGCGCGCGGGGCCACCGCCCCGCGCGGGGGCGCCCTCCGGCGGCCGACGCCGTACCAGGTCTACGGCCTCCTCTTCTGGCTGCTGATGACGCTGGCCTACTGGAGGGTGCCGCCGTGCTGCGACGCCGGTCAGCACGCGTCGGTCGTGGAGCGGCTGCGGGCGGGCCTGCCGGACGCGGCGTTCCACTCCCCCTACGTGCTCGCCCAGGCCGCGTTCGCCCGGCTGACGGGGCTGTCGGGCTGGGCGGTGCTGCGGGTCTGGGGGCCGCTGAACCTGCTGGTGCTGCTGACCGGCGTCGGCCGCTTCGTCCGTGCGCTCACCCCGCGCGCGTGGGCGCCGGTGCTCGCGCTGGCCTTCCTGACCGTGCTGTGGGGCACCGAGCGGGTCTGGGGCGGCGGCCTTATCGCGCTGATGCCGATGACCGGCAACCTCGGCTACCCGTCGGCCTGCGCGATCGGCCTCGCCTTCTGGGCCTGGGCACTGACCGCGGCACGCGCGCGTGACGTGCGGCCGGTGCGGTACGTCGGGCCGAGCGGGCTGCGGGGCTGCACGGGGTATGCGGCGCTCGGGCTGCTGTACGGGACCGTCGTGCTGGTCGACCCGGTGACCGGGGCGGGCGCGGCGCTCGGGGCGGTTGCCTGCGTGGCGGGGTGGCAGCGCGGGTGGCGGGCGGCGGTGGCGGGGCGCTGGGCGCTGGCGGGCGCGGTGGCGGTGCTCGTCGCGGCGGGCCGTCCGTACGCCGGCTGGAGCGTGGTCGCGCAGGGCGGCGTCCCGGAGGACCTCGCCGCCCGGTGCTGGCTGGCGCTGCTCGGGCTGCCGGCGCTGTGGCTGCGGGCCCGGCGGGATTCCTGGCGCGATCCGCTCGTGCTGCTGACCGTGCTGGAGTGCCTGGCGCCGGCCTGCGGCCGCCTCGGCGGGCTGCTCGGGCTCGCGCTGGCGGGACCGCAGTGCGCGCTCGCGGTGGAGCTCGCGGCGCCGCGCCCGTGGCCGGTGTGGCGGCGGGCGCTGGGCTGGGCGGCGGCGGGCGGAGCCTGCCTGGGCTTCCTGACCGTGCAGGCCGGCGCGGTGGTGCCGCGCTCCCTGGACCCGGTCGGCTTCGCGCAGCCGCCGCGCTGGCCGTCGTACGACTGGATGGCGGGGTACGTCCGCCCCGGCGACGTCGTCCTCGCGGACGGCTCCCGGGCCGTCCGCACGCTCCCGGGGTACGGCGTCACGGTCGCCGACGCCCGCGCCTATCTCTCCCCGGCGTCGACCCGCGCCGAGCGCACCGCGATCGTCCGCCGCGACCGGGTGCGCTGGCTGCTGCTGACGCGGCACAGCGGGGTGCCCGAGGAGGCGGTGGTGGTGGCGTGGAGCCGGCGGACGGGTGAGGTGCTGGCTCGGGTCGGCGGAACCGGTTCGGCTACTCGATGACGAGATCGACGTCGATGTTGCCGCGGGTGGCGTTGGAGTAGGGGCAGACCTGGTGGGCCTGCTCGACCAGCTTGCGGCCGGTCTCGCGGTCCACGGTGTCGGGGAGTTCCACGCGCAGGGTCACCTTGAGGCCGTAGCCCTCGCCCTGCTTGCCGAGGCCGACCTCGCCGGTGACGGCGGCGTCGCTCACGTCCACCTCGGCCGCGCGGCCCACGAGGCCCAGGGCGCTGGCGAAGCAGGCGGCGTAACCGGCGGCGAAGAGCTGCTCCGGGTTGGTGCCCTGGCCGTTGCCACCCAGCTCCACCGGCGGCGCCAGCTGGACGTCCAGCTTGCCGTCGGAGGTGTAGGCGCGGCCGTCGCGGCCGTGCGTGGCGGTGGCGACGGCGGTGTAGAGCGCGTCCATGTTGACCATCCCTCTCGAGATCAGGTTCACGTTCCGGCGGCCGGGACGGCCGCCCTGCATGGCAGTACATCACACAACTAAGTTGTGCACAATCTAATTGGCCACCGGAGCTACCCTGGAGCCATGACCGCCACTCAGCCCACCGTCACCGAGGCGGACTGGCTCCGCCTGGACCGTCAGATCTGCTTCTCGCTGCACGCGGCGTCCCGCGCCTTCAACGGCGTCTACCGCACGCTCCTCAAGGACCTCGGGCTGACCTACCCGCAGTACCTGGTGATGCTGGTGCTGTGGGAGCGGGGCGAGCTACCGGTCAAGAAGCTCGGCGAACACCTGCGCCTCGACTCCGGCACGCTGTCGCCGCTGATCAAGCGGCTGGAGGCGGCCGGCCTCGTCCGGCGGGAACGCAGCACGCGCGACGAGCGGTCGGTGGACGTACGGCTGACCGATCAGGGCGCTGCCCTGCGCGAGCGGGCGCTGCGGGTGCCGCGCCGCATCGTCGAGGCGACCGGCTTCGACCTCGACGAGATCCGTGAGCTACGGGAGCACCTGGACCGGATCACCGCCGCACTGGACGCGGCGGAACTGGAGGCGACGGAACCGGACTTGGGGTCGACGGAGCCGGACTCGGGTTCGAGCCCGGGCTCGCCGGCACGGGCTGCGGCACTCGACCCGGCGCCCCCGGAAGACGCGCCGGGCTGCCGGCCGTGAGCGTGCGGCGGATGTAGAGCCGCAGGATCACGCGGTCCCGCACCAGCTCCTCGCAGAGCGCGAACTGCCCCCTGATGACGGCGAGTTTGAGCCGGTCGACGGGGTTGCTGGGGTAGCCCGGCCCCTCCAGCATGTACCGCTCGGCGACGACCCACACCCGGTCGAGCCCGGCGAGCCGGTGCCACAGGACCCGCGGGTCCACTTCCCTGCCGTACAGCGTCGCGGACATGGGCGCCCCCGCCGCCAGCGCCACGTCCCGCGCCCCGCGAAACCCCGCCGGATACGCCAGCGCCGTGGCACGCGCATGCGACGGCAGGAACAACACCGCGTCACCGGGACGCAGTTCACGCGCGGCGGCCGTGGAGACGGCGGCCAGGTTGTCGGGCCGGTGGTCCGCCAGGCGGTCCTCGCGGAGGAGGGGGAGCTGCTGCGTGAAGGCGAGCGCGACGGCGAGGACGCCGGTGAGGGCGAGGAGGGGGAAGCGGTCCGCGCGGCCGGCGCACAGGCGCCCCAGGGCCCCGGCCACCCGGTCGGCCCCGGCGGCCACGCACAGCGGCGCTCCCGCCAGCGCGTACAGCACGTACCGGTCGACGTACAGGGGCGCGATCTGCGAGGCGAGCATCAGTGTCACCGGCGGCACGACCGCCAGCGGCAGCGCGATCCCCGCGCACGTCACCCGCCCCCGCCGCCCGGCCACCCCGGTCAGCCCCACGCCGGCGAGCGCCAGGCACGTCCAGTACACGCCCGACGTCGGCCCCACGAACGCCCGCAGCAGCTCCTGCGCGTTCTCCGTCGTCGGCACGCGCAGCCATGCGACCTGCGCGGACTGCGCGTGCGAGACGACCGCCATCGGCAGCAGCGCCAGGACGACGCACCGCGCCGCACGCCCCCAGCCCCACCACACCTCGCGGCCCACGCGCGCGAGCGCCAGCGTCGCCGCGTGGGCGAGCAGCAGCAGGACCGCGAGTTCGTGCATCAGGCAGGTGACGCCGAGGACCGCGCCGTACGCCCACCAGGACCGTGACCGGCCGCCCTCCCGCAGGTCCCCGACTTCACCCGAACAGGTGGCGGTCGCGTCGACGGCACGCACCAGCAGCAGGGTGGCACCCGCGGCGCCCGCCGACACCAAAGCGTACGAGCGGCCCTCCTGCGCGTAGTGGCCGACCATCGGAGTGACCGCGTACAGCAGCCCGGCCCACAGCCCGACCCGCGGCCGGGCCAGCCGCACCCCGAGCGCGGCGACGAGGCCCGCCGTCGCCGCCGCGCCGCACACCGACGGCAGCCTGAGGAGGACCTCGCCGGGGGCGACGGCGAGGACGGCGTGCATGAGCAGGTAGTACAGGCCGTGCACCGCGTCCACCCCGTGCAGCAGCCGCCAGATCTGCGGCACCGTGCGCCGCGCGACCTGGAAGGTGACGGCCTCGTCGCGCCATATGCCGCCCCGGTCGAGCCCCCACAGTCCGAGGGCGAGCATCACGGCCGTGGGGACGGCGACGGCCACGGCGGCGGTACGGCGGACACGGCCCGACGGCATGTTCAGCGGCGGCTTCCACGGTGGCTGCCGTGGGGGCCGCCACGGCGGTTTCAGCAGGGGCCCGATGTTCACCACAGACCGATCTTTTGCGATTACCCAACCTTTGTTGGGCATTGACGGCGTATCGGCATGGATACACCATCCACGCGGATTACGCTCCGTGCTGATGAACCGCCGCCCGTTGCCCCTCGCGTCCCTCGCCGCCGCCTGGCTGACCACCCGCGCGCTGATGCTGTGGCTCCTCGCCCACGACTCGGGCACCTATCTCGGCCGGGGTTCCGTGGCGCGCGAGGTGTGGCGGCTGTACTTCCACTGGTACGGCGTGCTGTCCCACGGCGCCTTCCCGGCGCACGACACGCTGTGGCAGTACCCGCCGGGCGCGGGCGCGGTGCTGCTGGCGCCCGCGCTGCTGCCCGGCCTGACGTACTTCCAGGGGTTCGTCGCCGTCACCCTCGCCGCCGACGCGGTCATCACGCTGGCGCTCGCGCGCGCGGGCACGCGGCCCGGACGCAGCCTGCTCGGGGCGGTCCTGTGGACCGGCGCCCTGCCGCTGCTGCTGCACCTCCCGCTCGCCCGGTACGACGTGCAGGTCACGGCGCTCGCCGTCGTCTCCCTGCTGGCGTCGTCGCGCTCCACGCGCGCGTGCGGGGCGTTCGCCGCGCTGGGCGCCCTGGTGAAGGTGTGGCCGGTGCTGGTGCTGCTGGGGACGCCGCCGGGACGGCCGACGCGTCGCACGTGGACGTGGGCCGCGGTGACCGGGGCCGCGACCCTGGGACTCTTCGCGGCGTCGTTCAACAATCCTCTGGCGTTCCTGCGGCAGCAGGGCAACCGCGGCGTGCAGATCGAGTCCCTGGGCGGTACGGCGCTCAGCCTCGCGCGGCACGCCGGCTGGCCGGGGACGGCGCGGTACCGGTACGGCGCGATGGAGTTCACCGGCCCGTACGTCTCCACGGTCGCGAACGTCTCCCTCGCCCTCACCGCGGCCGCCGGCGCGCTCCTGCTGCTGTGGCGGGTGCGGGGACGGCACCGGAACGAGGCGACGCCGTTCGACGCCGCGCTGTGCGCCGTGCTGCTGTTCACGGTCACCAGCCGGGTCATCAGCCCGCAGTACATGGTGTGGCTGCTGGGCCTCGCCGCCGTGTGCCTGACCTCGCGGCACACCGCCCAGCGTCCGGTCGCGGCGCTGATCGTGGCGGCGACCGCGGTCACCACCGTCGCCTATCCCGCGCTGTACGGCGACGTCGTGCACTGCACCTGGACGGGCACCCTGCTGATGCTCGTGCGCAACGGGCTCCTCACGGCCGCCGCCACCCTGTCGTTCGTCCGGCTGTGGCGCCCCGCACGGCCCCCGGCCGCTTCGGCCGCGCCCGTGACCGAACCCCGCACCGGCCCCGACCGCCTCCCGCGGCGCGCGCTGAGCCCCTCGCCATGACCGCCCCTGGGCGGGAGCCCGCGCACGGCCCAGAGGCCGCGGCCGCGGCACCGGTGAGCATCGTCGTCATCGGCCACGACGACACCGCGCACCTGGCCGAAGCGGTGCGCTCGGCACTCGCGCAGGGCCCCGCCGTCCGCGAGGTCGTCGCCGTGGACGACGGCTCCACGGACGGCAGCGCCGAGCTGCTCACCCGGCTCGCGGCCGGGGAACCCCGGCTGACGGTGGTGCGCCGGCCGGTCAACAGCGGCGGCTGCGGCACCCCGCGCAACACCGGTATGGACGCGGTGACTTCGCCGTACCTGATGTTCCTCGACAGCGACGACGTGCTGCCGCTCGGCGCGGTGGACGCGCTGCTCACGGCCGCGAACGCGGGGCGTGCCGAGGTGGCGAGCGGCCTGTGCGTGCGCCGCGAGCTGCCCTCGGGGCGCGAACGCCCGTGGCAGGCGGCCCTGTACCGGGCGCCCTCCGTCGTCACGCACCCCGCCCGGCGCCCCCGCCTGGTCCACGACACGCTCTGCGTCAACAAGCTCTACCGCACGGACTTCCTGCGCGAGCACGGCATCCGCTTCCCCGAAGGCCGCTTCCTCTACGAGGACTTCGTCTTCACCGCGCGCGTCCTGGCCGCCGGACCCCGCATCGCCCTGGTGCCCCACCCGGTCTACGTGTGGCACGTGCGCCGCTCGGCCGACCGGCTGTCGCTCTCCCTGGACCGCGCGGGCATCGCCAACTGGCTGGCGCGCACGGCCGCGTGCGCGCTGGCGTACGACATCCTGCTGGGCGCCGGGCAGAAGGAGCTGGCGCGGGCGGCACGCGCCAAGTTCCTCGACCACGAACTGCGCATGTACGCGCGCGAACTGGAGCTGCACGACGAGCCCTACCGGCGCGCCTGGTGGGCGCACACGCGCGCGTACCTCGCGCGGTACGACGCCGCCGACTGGGAGGCCGACCCCACCGCACCCGGCCGCCTTCTCGCCCGGGTCGTCCTGGAGTCCCCCACGCCGCGCGACCTGCCCCGCCTCAAGGAGCTCGCCGCCCGCCCGGCCCGACTGCGCCCCCCGTACGCCCGCGCCCCGGGCGGCACCCCGATCTGGTCCGACGACCTCCCCCAGGTCAGCCTGGCCCGCCTCCTGATCCGCCCCACCCGCCTCCTCCCCCTCGCGATGGACGCGGAACTGCACCCGCGCGCGCGGGCATCCCGTCTCCGGCTGCGTCTGCACGAGCTGTACGGCCGGGTGGCGCAGGCGGGCCCCGAGGAGGTCGAGGTGGAGTGGCGGTCCCGGGAGAACGAAGCCGCGGCCCCACACCGTACGACCGCCGCCTTCTCCCCCTCCCCCTCCTCCGACGGCACGTGGTCGGCGGAGGTGCCCGTCGAGCCGGCCGCCCTCGGCGCGGGTACCTGGGATCTGCGCCTGCTCGTGCGCTTCGCCGACGGCACGCGGCGCGCCCTGACCGCCCACGCGGTCGAGGGCCCCGGCCTGCTGCGCCGCCGGGTGCTGCCCAGCGCCCGGCACGGGGTGCTGCTCCTCCAGCCGTACGCCACCCATTCCGGCGCGCTGGCACTGCGCGTGGCACCCGGGCTGCGGGGAGCCATGACCGTGGTCCGCGGCAGGCTGCGCCGCCTGCTTCACTGGAGGTGACCGAGGGGTCCGACCGACCTCACACCAAGCACCACCACGGGCCAATCGACGAGGGGACGGCCGCACATGACCTGGTTGATCACCGGCGGCGCCGGCTACATCGGGGCGCACGTCGTCCGCGCGATGACCGAGGCGGGCGAACAGGCGGTGGTGTACGACGACCTGTCCACCGGCATCGCCGAGCGCGTGCCGGACGAGGTCCCCCTGGTGGTGGGTTCGACGCTGGACGGCGAGCGGGTGGCGCGCGCCCTCGCCGAGCACGACGTCACCGGTGTCGTCCACCTGGCGGCGAAGAAGCAGGTGGGCGAGTCGGTGGACCGTCCGCTGCACTACTACCGCGAGAACGTGGAGGGCCTGCGGGTCCTGCTGGAGGCGGTGACGGCGGCCGAGGTCCCGTCGTTCGTGTTCTCGTCGTCGGCGGCGGTGTACGGCATGCCCGACGCCGCGCGCCACGGCGACCGGGTGACGGAGGAGACGCCGTGCGCGCCCCTGTCGCCGTACGGCGAGACCAAGCTGGCCGGCGAGTGGCTGGTCCGCGCGACGGGCCGGGCGACGGGCATGTCCACGGCGTCGCTGCGCTACTTCAACGTGGCGGGCGCGGCGAGCCCGGAGCTGGCGGACACCGGCGTCTTCAACCTCATCCCGATGGTCTTCGAGAAGCTCACCGAAAACGCGCCCCCGCGCATCTTCGGCGACGACTACCCGACCCCGGACGGCACCTGCGTCCGCGACTACATCCACGTGGTCGACCTGGCCGAGGCCCATGTCACCGCGGCGCGCGCCCTCCAGTCGTCGCCCGGCCTGGACCTGACGCTCAACATCGGCCGCGGGGAAGGCGTCTCGGTCCGCGAGATGATCGACCGCATCAACGCCCTCACCGGCTACGACCGGCCCCCGACGGTCACCCCGCGCCGCCCCGGCGACCCCGCCCGGGTCGTCGCCTCCGCCGACCGCATCGCGACGGAGCTGGGCTGGACGGCGAAGCACGACGTCGAGGACATGATCACCTCGGCGTGGGCGGGCTGGGTCCGGCTGCATCCGCAGGCGGCGCGCTCCTGACGCCGCGGGGCGTCCCGCACGAGGGCGCCCCCTCACGTCAGCCCCGTCACATCCCCCTCGTCACATCCCCCTCGTCACAGCGCCTTGAGGGCCGCCGTCGTCGCCCGCGCCAGCGACGCCAGGTAGCCCTTGGGCAGCTTCGGGCTGCGGATCACCACCGCCCGCCAGTACAGGGGGCCGGAGATGAGATCGAGGGCCAGGTCGCCGTCGATGCCGGGGCGGATCTCGCCGCGCCGTTCGGCCGCCGCGACGATCGTGCTGGCCACGCTCT
This sequence comes from Streptomyces sp. NPDC046805, assembly GCF_040645355.1. Classification (NCBI taxonomy): domain Bacteria; kingdom Bacillati; phylum Actinomycetota; class Actinomycetes; order Kitasatosporales; family Streptomycetaceae; genus Streptomyces; species Streptomyces sp. NPDC046805. Next base: position 177,592 of record NZ_JBEYYC010000016.1, read on the forward strand.
CCTGCCCGTCGCGCACCGCCTTCTGCAGGGCCTCGGCGATCTCGGGGTTGCGGGCGGCCTCGGCCTGGAGGTCCGGGATGATCTGGGAGGCGACGGGGTGACGCAGGGCGCGCGACGTCACCTCGTAGAGCAGCCGCAGGTCACCCTCCAGGGAGCCGGTGTCCGGGGCGGGCAGGCCCATCACCGCGACCGCCGCGACCACGTCGAGCACCAGGTGCAGCTTGGAACGCCAGCGGCGGTAGACGGCGGTCTTGCCGACGCCCGCGCGGCGCGCGATGCCCTCGATGGACATCCGGGCGTACCCGACGGACGCGAGCTCCTCGAAGACGGCCGCCCGGATGGCCTCCGTCACGTCCTCGCGCAGGACGGCGGCCCCGGCGGGGGTCCGGCGGCGCGGACGCGTCTCGGGCTCGTCGGCGTTCGTCGTCATGCTGTCCAGCATAGGGCGTTACGACGAAACGGTTGCGTTCCGACGTCGATTCGTCCTACGCTCCCGTTGCGACGATACGGTCCCGTCCCGACGTAAGAGAATGCGAAGCGAAGCGCAGGGAAACACCCGGAGACGGACCCGTCCGGACGCGCCCCCACGACCCCCCGAGCGAAAGCAGCGGATGTGAGCCAGGTCCTCCACACACCGCCCCCGACACCGGCCCCGGCCGACGACGACCTCGCGGCGCTTGCCGCCCGGCACGGGCTCGCGGTCAGCGGTGCCCGCCCGTCGCTGTCCCAGTACGTCCGCCAGCTGTGGGCGCGGCGCCACTTCATCTCCGCCTTCGCCACCGCCAAGCTCACCGCGCAGTACAGCCAGGCGAAGCTCGGCCAGCTCTGGCAGGTCATGAACCCGCTGCTCAACGCGGCGGTCTACTACTTCATCTTCGGTGTGCTGCTGGGCACCAAGCGCGGCGTGCCGGACTATGTGCCGTTCCTCGTCACGGGCGTGTTCGTCTGGACGTTCACCCAGAGCTCGATCCTGGCCGGCACCCGGGCGATCTCCGGCAACCTCGGCCTCGTGCGGGCCCTGCACTTCCCGCGGGCCGCGCTGCCCATCTCCTTCGCGCTCCAGCAGCTCCAGCAGCTGCTGTTCTCGATGTGCGCGCTGGTCGTGATCCTGCTCTGCTTCGGCGTTCCGGTCGCCCTGTCCTGGGTGCTGATCCTCCCGGTGCTGGTGCTGCAGTTCATGTTCAACGCCGGCGTCTCGATGATCATGGCCCGGATGGGCGCCAAGACCCCGGACATCGCACAGCTGATGCCGTTCGTGCTGCGCACCTGGATGTACGTCTCCGGCGTCATGTGGAGCATCGACAAGCTGACCAGCCAGGACCACCTGCCGCACCTGGTGACGATCCTGCTGGAGACCAACCCGGCCGCCGTCTACATCGACCTCATGCGATTCGCGCTGATCGACAGCTTCCACGCCGACCAGCTGCCCCCGCACGTGTGGGCGGCGGCGATCGGCTGGGCCCTGCTCGCCGGGGTCGGCGGCTTCATCTACTTCTGGAAGGCTGAGGAGACGTACGGCCGTGGCTGAGCTGACCACCGACAGGATTCCCACCGTCGTCGCCGACAGCGTCGACATCGTCTACCGGGTCAACGGCACCGGCGCGGGCCGCGGCTCCGCGACCGCCGCCCTGAACCGCATGCTGCGCGGCAAGCAGGCCGAGAAGGCGTCGGGCGTGCGCAAGGTGCACGCGGTCAAGAAGGTCTCCTTCACCGCGTACAAGGGCGAGGCGATCGGACTGATCGGCACCAACGGCTCCGGCAAGTCGACGCTGCTGAAGGCGGTCGCCGGACTGCTCCCGGTGGAGAACGGCCACATCTACACCCACGGCCAGCCCTCCCTCCTCGGCGTGAACGCGGCCCTGATGAACGACCTCACGGGCGAGCGGAACGTCTTCCTCGGCGGCCTCGCCATGGGCATGTCCCGCGAGGAGGTCAAGGACCGCTACGAGGAGATCGTCGACTTCTCCGGCATCAACGAGAAGGGCGACTTCATCACCCTCCCGATGCGCACGTACTCCTCCGGCATGGCGGCACGCCTGCGCTTCTCCATCGCCGCCGCCAAGGACCACGACGTCCTGCTGATCGACGAGGCGCTGGCCACCGGCGACCGCTCCTTCCAGAAGCGCTCCGAGGCCCGGATCCGCGAGCTGCGCAAGCACGCGGGCACCGTGTTCCTGGTCAGCCACAACAACAAGTCGATCCGCGACACCTGCGAGCGGGTCCTGTGGCTGGAGCGCGGCGAGCTGCGCATGGACGGGCCGACCGAGGAGGTCATGAAGGAGTACGAGGCGTTCACCGGCGACACGACCAAGGCCAAACCCAAGCCGAACGCCGCCCCCAAGCCTCCCCAGCAGGCCAAGGCGGAAGCCGTGGCGGCGAAGGTCGCGCTTCCCTCCTGAGCCCCGGCCGGCCGGTCCCGACCGGCCGGCCTCTCCGGCGTGCCCGCTCATCCCTTTTGCCCATGTAATGGCAATATGACCCGAAAGGTGCACCCGGAGGATCAGGCGAAGGAGTCCGCCCGCGATGCCCGAACTCAGCGTCATCGTCCATGGACCCAACACCCACGGACACTTGACGGAACTGCTCGACTCCCTTGCCGCCCGCCCCCTCCCGGACGTCGAGGTGATCGTGGCCGCGGTCGGCGGCTGGGCCCGGGAGGTGGCCGAGGGGCACAGCCCGGAGATGGTGGTGCTGCCCCTGCCGGACGGTACGAGTGACGCGGCGGCCCGGTCGGCGGGCGCCGCGCGGGCGTCCGGCCGCTGGCTGCACTTCGTCCACGCCAAGGACGGCCTGCCCCCCGGCACTCCCCGCCTGGTCGCCGAGCGCACGGCCGAACTGCCGGACTCGGTGGACGTCCTCCTCTTCGACCACGTGCGCTCCACCTGGAAGACCTCCGGGACGCCCTCCGGCAACGGCCGTCTCCTGGCCCGCGCCGGCCGCGCCGACGTGGCCCTCGACGACAGCCCCGGCCTGCTGCGCCTCACCCCGCTCCTCGGCAACCGGGCCCTGCGCGCGGACTTCTGGCGCACGCACGAGGAGCACCTCGCCGCCGACGACGAGTCGCACGCCGCGTACGCCGCCCTGCTGGACGCCGACCGCCTCGCCTGCCTCAACCAGGCCGCGTTCGAAGACCGCCGGCTGCGCCCCGAGAGCCTTCCGCCGCCGACCCCCGAGCAGCGCTACGCCCTCGTCGACCGCTACGAAGAGCTCCTCGCCCTCGCCGAGCACCGCCCGGCCGCCCACGCGACCCTCTACGACATCATGGTCCGCGACCTGCTGCGCACCTTCGCCCGCGAGGCCCTGCCCGAGCCGGTGGCCCGGGAGTTCTTCCGCAGGTCCTCCCGGGCGGCGGTCCGCTGGCGCCCCGCGCACCATCGCCGCCCGGCCGGTTTCGAAGGCATGCGCCGGTCCCTTCTCGAAGAGGGCGCCTACACCCGGTACCGCGCCCTCCAGGCCGCCAACCGCACCCGCCGGGCCACCAAGTCGGCCGTGCGCGGCCGCAAGCGCAAACTGGGCGCGAAGCTCCGCGACCACCGGTACCGCAGGGCCCTGGAGCGCCCGGTCGACCCCGAACTGGCCGTCTTCTCCGCCTACTGGGACCGCGGGGTCGCCTGCAACCCGGCCGCCATCGCCGCCAAGCTGGCCGAACTCGCCCCGCACATCCGCCCGGTGTGGGTGGTGTCGAAGGACAACGTGGCGCTCCTCCCGCCCGGCACCGACCACGTGATCGCCGGCACCCGGCGCTACTGGGAGGTGCTGGCCACGGCCAAGTACCTGACCAGCAACGTCAACTACCCCAACGCGGTGGTCAAGCGCCCCGAAGCGATCCACCTCCAGACCCACCACGGCACCCCGCTCAAACGCATGGGCCTGGACCAGATGCGCTACCCGGCCGCCGCCAAGGGCACGAACTTCGGCGCCCTGCTGGAGCGCGTCGACAAGTGGGACTACAGCGTCTCCGCCAACAGCCACTCGACCCGCATGTGGGAGCACGCCTACCCGGCCCGTTTCACGTCCCTCGACTACGGCTATCCGCGCAACGACGTCTTCTACACGTCCGACGCCCGGGACGTCCGCGCGGTCCGCGACCGCCTGGGCATCGCCCCCGGCAGAACGGCCGTCCTCTACGCCCCCACCCACCGCGACTACGAGTCGGGCTGGACCCCGCACCTCGACCTCGCCACCCTCGCCGACCGCCTCGGCGAGAACACCGTCCTGCTGGTCCGCGGCCACTACTTCTACGGCGGCTCGGCCTCCCCCCTGACCGGCCTGCGCCGCGCGAGAAGGATCATCGACGTCTCGACGTACGACCCGGTCGAGGAGCTCTGCCTCGCCGCCGACGCCCTGGTCACGGACTACTCGTCGATCATGTTCGACTACGCGGGCCTCGACCGCCCGATCGTCGTCTACGCCGACGACTGGGAGACGTACGCGACGACGCGCGGCGTGTACTTCGACCTGATGACCGAGGCACCGGGCCAGGTGGCGCGCACCCAGGAGGACCTGGCCGAGATCTTCACGTCGGGCGCGTGGCGGGACGAGAGCGCGGCCAAGACACGGGCCGCCTTCCGCCGGCGGTTTTGCGACTACGACGACGGACGCGCCGCCGAGCGGGTCGTACGCCGGGTGTTCCTGGGCGAGAGCGAGGAGTCGCTGCCCCCGGTGATCCCGCTGGAGGACCGCACCCCGGCGCCGACTCCGGAGGAGGCCACCGCATGACCCCGGACGCTCCCGACGTCACGGTGACCGTGATCGTCTACAACGACGCGGCACGGCTCCCCAGGGCGGTCGCCTCGCTGCGCGCGCAGACGCACGGCAACATCGAGATCGTCATCAGCGACGACCACTCCGCGGACGAAACCCCGGTCGTCGCCCGCGCGTTGGCGGCCGAGGACCCCCGCATCCGCTACCTCCGCCTCCCCGAGAACAGCGGCGGCTGCAGCGCCCCGCGCAACCGGGCCCTGGAGATCGCCCGGGCGCCGTACCTCATGTTCCTGGACAGCGACGACGAACTCCCGGCGAATGCCGTCGAGTTGCTGCTCGCCGTCCATCGCGAGCGCGAGGTCGACTTCACGATGGGCGCGGTGCGGCGGGTCCGGGTGGACAACGGCCGCCGCTCCACCTGGATGCCGCACCTGGTGGCCGAGCGCCGCACGCTGGACGGCATCGAGGCCGACCCCCGTCTGCTCTTCGAGCACCTCTCGACGAGCAAGATGTACGCCCGGGCCTTCCTCGACCGCCACGACCTGCGCTTCCCCGAGGGCATCCACTACGAGGACCAGCTGTTCTCGGCGCAGGCGTACTGCCTGGCCAAGACGTTCACGATCATCCCGGAGCCGGTGTACCTCTGGTACGTCGAGCCCTACGCGGCGGCCGACGCGGCATCGATCTCGAACCAGCGGCACAAGCTGGCCAACGTCCGCGACCGCGTCCACGTCCAGCGCCTGATCGACGCGTTCCTGGAGACGAGCGGGCACGCGTCGCTGCGCGAGGACAAGGACTACAAGTTCCTCAAGCACGACTTCCGGATGTACGCCGGGGACCTGCCGTACCGCGACGAGGAGTGGCTGGCGTCCTTCGCAGAGATCGTGAATCCGTATCTGGCGGGCCTCACCCCGGGTTCGTACGCCCGCCTGCCCCGCCCGGAGCGGGTGGTACTCCAACTGGTCCGCGACGGCCGCCTGTCGGAGGCACGGCTCGCGGCACGAGGCCTCGGCCAGGGGGTGGCCCCGCGGCGGGTGACGACGGACCCGGAGGGCGGCGGCACCTACTGGGGCGACCTGATTCCCGAGTCGGACCGGTCCCGTCGTGAACTGGACGTCACCGACCTCGAGTTGGAGACCCGGCCCTTCCCGACTGCCCAGTTCCGCCACGAGATCACCGAGTTGGCCCCCGGTCCGGGCGCCTCACTGCATTTGCGCATCCGCACCTACGACCCGGGTCTGGTCCTCCCGGTGGGCCCCCAGCGGGCCTCCCTCGTCCTGAGCCCCGGTGCGCGCCGCATGACGGTCCCCTTCCGCCTGATGCCGTTCGCCCCCGGTGTCTTCGAGGGGCAGGCCCGGCTGGACCTGGCGGCCGCTCCGGTCCCCTTCCACGGCTTCGCCGGCATCCGCCACCCGCAACTGCGCATCCAGCACGGGCGCCTGGCCCACACCGGCCTCCTGCTGGCCCCTCTGGCCTTCCCCACCCTGACGACCCGCGTCGACTACCACTCGGGCACCGCTCCCCACCGGCTCACCGTCGAACCGGAGGGCCGCGGGCCCGGCCGCCTCCAGATCCGCTGGCGTCCGGTGGGCGTGACGGCTCGGGCGATCCGTCCGGTCGTACGCCGGCTCGCCCGTCCGAAGGTGAAGAGCGCGGTCCGGATGGTGGCGAGCGCTCTGAGGTGACGTCCGTCGGTGGTGCCGCGGGGCTACCGCGGCACCACCTCGTACAGCACCTGCCCACCCGGCCCCCGCGTCACGGCCCGCACCCCGGCCCCCGACACGACGTCCCCCGTGTCCACGACCCACCGGACCCCGTACTCCCGCAGGATCCCCCGTCGCACCCCCTCCGAGGTCCCCCCGGCGAAATACCGCCGCACCGCCGCGTCCCGCCGCCCCGCATCCGACAGGAACACGTCGGGATACCCGGGCGCCACCGTGTACGCCCCGTACGCCGGGATCTGCCGGGACGGAAACGTCCGCGCCATGACCACGTCCCCGTACCGCACCCACGGCGTGATCCACCCGTACCCCGCCCACGGCGGCCGGTACTTCGCCGCGACCGCCTCCGGCAACACGCCCCGCTCCACCACGTACCCCACCGTTCCCACCTGCGTCCACGCCCCCACGGCCAGCGCGAGACCGAGCGCACACGCCCACGCCGTCCGCACGCCCCTCCTCGTCGCCGACACCACCTCCAGCGCGGCCGCGAACTGCGCCGGGATGAGCGCGGCGGGCAGGGCGCGGCCCCACGAGTAGTGCCCGCTCGCCCCGCCCGCCGCGACCACGGCCACGCCCAGCCCGAAGAAGATCACCAGCGGGTCCCACCGGTTGCGCCGCCACCGCAGCGCCAGCGCGACCACCCCGAGCAGCGCCAGCCCGAAATGCCCGAGCAGATGCCGGTACAGCGACCGGTGGATGGCCTCCAGATCCGTACCGGCCGAGAAGAGCGCGAAGAAGTCGTAGTACGGCCAGGCCCACAGCACCACCAGCCCCAGCACCACCCCCACCGCCAGTCGCCCCAGCAGCTCCCGTCGAGGCCGCGCCGCGATCACCGTGGCGAGCGCGCCCAGGGAGGCCACGACCCCCGAGAACTGGTGGACCAGCAGGATCACCGCCCACAGCACCCCGAGCCCCAGCCACACCCCCCACCCGGCACCGTCCCGCAGCGCCCGCGCGAGCCACGCCCAGAAGTGGAAGGAGAGGCCGAGCGCCAACACGCTCGGGTACGACACCGTCAGCGCGAGGGAGTTCAGCCCGAGGAACCCGCTCCACTCGAACAGCACCGGCCCCCACAGGAACACCAGGCACAGCAGCGCCAGCGCCGGCGCGGCCCGATGGGCGCTCAGCGTCCGGACGTACCGCCACACGCCCGTGACGAACAGCCCGAGTCCGACGAGCGCGCCGACGCGCAGGACGGCGAACACCGGCCATCCGGTGACCTTGGCGACGGAGCCGAGCACCAGCATCCACGGCGAGTAGTACGGACTCGGCGTGTCCGCGTCGACCAGGGGGTTGCCGGGGTGCAGCAGGCTGTGCCGCAGGCGCTCGATCGTCGCCGCGTGCATGCCGAGATCGCCCACCCACGGGAGGCGGACGATCACGAGGAGCAGAAGGAGCAGAACGAGCGCGGCGGCGGCCTGCGGCAAGGCCCCGCCGGCCCTCGCCGTCGCGCCGCTAGGCCGCGCGGTGCGCATCCTGCCGGAACACCCAGGTGCGGTAGACGAGGAAGCGGAAGGCCGAGGCGAGGAGGATCGACAGCGCCTTGACGACGTTCGACCCGAACGGCCCGTCGACGCCGAGGCCGTGGTAACCGGCGTAGAACAGACCGCTTTCCATGGCGACGCCGAGGCCGCTGAGGACGAAGAACAGCACGATCTGCCGCCGGGTGCACGAGGCCCGGTCGCGATAGGCGAAGCAGCGGAAGCCGAGGTAGTTCGTCGCCATGGCGACGCAACTGGCCAGCACCGTCGCGGCCGTCGCCCGCCAACCCAGGCCCTGCAGCAGCAGGTTGAAGACCAGGAAGTTGACGACCACACCGCTGCCGCCGACGACACCGAACTTCACGACTTCGAGGACGACTCGGGTGAGGGGCCGAGTGGGCGCGGCAACGGGAGCGGAAGGGACACGGGGCTTCGGACGCGTCTCGGTGAGGTTCACTGTCACGCGGCCGACTTTATCTGAAATGCCCGTTATGGCATGGAATGCCGAATTCAATCGCGGTGATGTACGCGAACGGGGGCGCCCCGGGCCTGATCAGGCCCGGGGGGGCCCCCCGCCCCCGGCGGGCCCGGCTGGCGACCCCCCCCCCCCCCCAA